>JANTFG010000112.1 GCA_024763555.1 Thermoanaerobaculales bacterium | reverse complement strand
GGTCCGTCCCAGCTGGGCCACTTCAAGGGTGTGGGTCAGCCGGGTCCGCTGGTGGTCGGCGACGTGCGGAACGAAAACCTGCGTCTTGTGTTTGAGACGTCGGAAGGCCCGCGAGTGGAGGATCCGGTCCCGGTCCCGCTGAAATGCCGGCCTGAAATCGTCCTCCTCAATTCGCTCACGGATGGCCTCGGAAGAGAAGGTCGCCCAGGGCGCCAGATGCTCCCGTTCCAGCTGCTCCAGCTTCAGTCGATCACAGGGTCTGAACTCACTCCACATCCGGAACTCCTTTCTGTGAGGCCTCCATCAGCACGCCGACCAGGCGCAGGGAGCCCGCCGCGACGACCCGCTCGCCGAGCAGCTCGAGACCCGAGAGGGGGTCATCCGCCCTGAGCGCCTCCGGCCAGGCCTCCTGAAGACGCTTCAAAGCCATCGCCCGCGCGTCTTCAAGCGGGCAAATGACGACCCGGGCGCAATGGGGCCTGAGAATCTCCGCCATCTCCTCGACAGGCTTATCGTCAAGGCAGGAAAAGAGAAGGTCATAACTCTTATCCCTGCCCTCCAGTTCGCGTGCCAGAGCGGAGGCCGCCTCGGCATTATGCGCTCCATCGAGGAGGACCCGATGCCCGTCCAGCCTAATCTCGCTGAGGCGTCCGGGCCAGCTGCATGTTTCAAGGCCCCGCCGCACACTCTCCTCCTCCAGTTGCCCGATCCAGCCGAGGGAGGAGGCCGCATCACCGAGAGCCAGGGCCAGGTGGAGGTTACTCAGCTGGTGGGCGCCCACCAGGGGCAGCTGGAGCCGCATCCTCCGACCATCGGGGAAGCGGGCCTTCAGGGAGGCGCCGGCCTCCACTCGAACTTCGAGCCGGCGGGAGGCCCGCACCGCCTCGGGGGCGCCGAGCGCCGGAAGGACCCGATCTTCAACTGAGGGAGCAATGATGCCGATCTCGGCGGCTGCCAGGGCCGAACCCTTGTCGGCCGCGATCTCCTCAATACTCTCGCCGAGCCAGCTTGAATGATCCAGGGCGACGCTGCTCAGCCCTGCAATCGCGGATTGTGCCGTCCGGGTCGCGTCCCAGCGCCCGCCCATTCCCGCCTCGAGCACCGCGACATCGACCTTTCGACGCGAGAATTCGAGGAAAGCCATCACCGTCAGGGTCTCGAAGAAACTGAGATCCGGAAAGCTGTCCATTGTCCCGAGCATCTCCCCGAACTCTTCCTCCGGTATCCGCTCGGCGCCGACGACGATCCGCTCGCGCACATCGACGAGATGGGGAGAGGTATAGCGACCCACCCTCAGACCCGAGGCCTGGAGTATGGCGCTGAGCATGGCCGCGGTTGAACCTTTTCCGTTGGTCCCGACGATCAGGATCGAGGGAAAATCCCGTTCCGGGTGGCCCAAGTCCTCGAGAGCCGCTCTCATCCTTCCCAGATCGGGAAGAATCCGCCCCGGCCCCCGGCCGAAGAGTGTCGGATAGATCTGTGCCTGAGAACTCGTACTCATATCCCCCTGCCCGAAGCCCCACGCTCCGCCAATTCCCATCATACCCGCATGTCTCCTCCGAAAGGGCATCGGCAGTCCTGAAACAGCGGAGCGACGGAGTGTCACGAGCGATCAAGAGCCTTTCCTCCGGGGTCATTTCCTGCCTCAGGGATGGTTCTCTCTGCGGGGTTGAGTGCCGGGACCACGCCGAAATCAGCCCCCGGCGCTTGCTGCATCCAGGCGATCACAGAGCGATGCGAACTGCTATACTCACACCGCTTTGGGAGGGTCCATATGCAGGTTTTCGTTCTCGGGATGCATCGTTCCGGCACCTCGATAGCCAGCCGACTCCTCAACATGTGCGGTTTATTCCTCGGCGCCGAATCGGAGCTGATGGAGAGCCACGTCGACAACCCCACGGGATTCTGGGAGCGCAGAGATGTCTACGATCTCAACGAGGAAATCCTCCGGGAAGCCGGATCGAGTTGGGACATGGTCCTGGGCGACGAAGTCTCCCGGCTGAACAGCTCGAAAAGGGCCGAATTCTCCGGGCGGATCGCCGGAATCCTCGAAAAGATGAATGAGTCCCGAAACTGGCTCATCAAGGATCCCCGTCTCTGCACCCTCTTCCCCATGTGGCGGGGCCTGCTTCAAAATCCCGTCATCGTCTTCGTATCCAGAAATCCCGCAGAGATCGCCGCATCACTGGAGTCGAGGAACGGTCTGTCGAAACTAATTGGAATCGCACTCTGGGAGTCCTACTCCCTTGCCTTTCTCAAGGCCACGCGGGGTCTGCCCAGGATCTTCGTCCGGCACCGGGACCTCCTGACGGAACCCTATGAGACGATTGGTCGCCTTCGGGAGAATCTCGAAGATCTCAGCGGAAATAGACTCCGACAGCCGGATCGTTCCGAGGTTGAGGACTTCATCGATCCCCGGCTCTTTCGCTCACGCGTCGAGGCTTCCGGGGTTTCGAGTTTTCTCAACGACCAGCGCAAAAACCTCTTCCGGAACCTCGCCTCAGGATCACCGCCGGATCACTGGGCGGAGATCCCGCTGTCGCAGGACTCACGAGAGGCCCTGAGTCTCTTCCGTGAGTTCAGGAATGTCCTGAACCCGGCCCCCGACCGACTACAAAATCTCGACAGCAGGATCGAGGTCATGTCACAGGAACTGGACGCCTTGGCTTCCCGGACCGAAAGGGGTTTCGGCATGCTCCACCGGGAAGTCGCCCAATGCACCAGTATTTCAGCCGACTCTCAGGGCGCCTTTGGGGCTGAAATAACAGCCATCGGAAGCCGCATCGACGGCCTGGCGGAAGAATCCTCCCTGGTTACCCGAAAGCTCGTTGAAGACAATCGCAGAGTCCGGGACCAGCTCGAAAAGGCCCGAAACGAAGCCCGGATCTTCCGGGAACACTCTGATGAGCTCCGGAGGAATCTGGATTCGATTCACAACTCAAGAATGTGGCGCTTCTGGATGAAATATCAGGCGTGCCGCCGTTTTCTGCTCCACCCCTTCAGCAGGAGGCAGAACATCGAGACACCCTCCGGGGAAGAACACGCCCTCCCGTGAGAACACGCGGCGCGTCGACCCCTTCAGCCCTCGGAAGGCTGTTCTTCAGGCTGCTGATGATGGGCCTTCTGAGCTTCGGTCTGGCGGAGGGAGTCCTGCGCATTTTCTTCGCCGAAGATCTCTACCTTCCGGACAGCGAATCAAAATTCTGGGTTGCCGATCCTGAACTCGGGTGGAGACACCCGCCCGATGTTCAGGGGGTATTTTCCAACGGCTACTACAGGGGAGAGGTCACGCTGGGGGATCACGGCCAACGGGAGAATTCGAAGCGGGGCACCTTTCAGGAAGGCTGGGAGAACATCCTCTTCATCGGCGACAGCACAACGGCATCCTTCGAGGTCAATGACGATCAGACCGTACCGGCCCTCCTCGAGAAGGGACTGCGCAGCTCAGGCCTTCAGTGCAACGTCCTCAACCTCGGCGTTCGCGGCTACGGCACGGACCAGTCCGTCAAGCTGGCCCTCAAACTCCTGCCCGTCTTCCCCACAACCCGGGTTATCTACTACTACACGGGTAATGACTTCGACAACAACAATACCGTCCATCGCCGCGGGCGGCGCTTCGCCAAGAGCGTCTTCATCCGAGATCATGACACGAAGGCTTTCCAGGAGGAATTTCTCCCGGTACCCAGCCGGCCGGACAGCCGATTCATCCATGTCTGCTTCGACAGTCAATGCCGTCCCGTCATCCGGAGTGGTCGCAGCTATCTCGCCGAGCACTTCGTTCGCGAGAAGCTCGCAGGCTTCGGGCACAACCTCTACCTTGTCCGCGCTCTCAACCGCATCATGTACCGGTGGTGGCTGAAGGTGGAGCTCGATCGGCTTTCAGACTTCAGAAAGGAGCGCCGACGATGCAGCAATTACCTGGAATACCAGATGCGCTTCCTCCTGCAGAAACTGCGGCATGCCGGCATCCGTGATCTTTTCGTGATCGGCCTGGCGGATCGCGAGGCAGAGGCTGTTTTCGACCACCTCGTACAGGACGGCACGATCGACCGTTTCATCGAGCTTCATCCGGCCTTCCCGGCTGGATCGGGAGGGCCGGATGCCTTCCACTGTCGAAACGACGCCCATTTCAATGGGGAGGGGAACGAACTGATTGCCGAATTTGTCATGAAGGGGCTCAGTGGCAGCTTGCTGCAATCGGCCTCCCGGGTCGACTGATGCAGCTCCCAGATCTGGTCCACCCGTCCAGGAGGGTCAACGATGGTCGAGCTTGAACTTCCCGATTCCACCGCCGCGATCCGTACCGCGATAACCGATTTTCTCTTCATCCGGGACGAAGCGCAGCCTGTCGACATCTGTCTCGTTCTGGGTGCGCCCTCCCCCAGCAGCGTGGATCCGGCCATCGAGCTCTTCAGGCGTGGTCTGACACCCATCATCCTCATCTCGGGCCGCGGCCCCGATGAATTGCCCGAGGCCGAGTATCAGCTCCTCCATCGACGCGCTCTCGAAGCCGGAATCCCGGCCGAATGCATGCTTCTCGAAAAGGAGGCACGAAACACCCGGGACAATTTCATCAACAGCGCGAGACTGATCGAAAAACAGATCGGCTGGGCAGGAATTCGATCTGCGGCCATCGTGGGCAAGCCCTTTCACATGCGCAGGGCGCTGATGACGGCCCGCCGCTGGTGGCCGGAACATCTCAGACTCCTGATGCTGCCGACGACGGATCCGGGCGATCTCCAGCCGGAGAGCTGGTGGCTCAGCGCGCGAGGCCGCCAACGCATCTTCGCCGAGATCGAGCGCATCGGGCGGTATGCCCTCACCGACGACATCAGGGCCTGCTGAATGGTTGCCGCCTTCAGTCATGTTCCGCCGTCGCCGCCCGGGAGTTTCCACCTCCTCGGAATCGGGGGCGCCGGGATGAGCGGTTTGGCACGGGTACTTCTCCAGCTCGGTTTCCGGGTTTCGGGCTCAGATCTCGTCAACAGTCAAGAGCTGCAACGCCTGAGCGAACTCGGCGCCCGTATTTTCATCGGCCACCGGCACGAACAGATCGGGGATGCCGGCACCCTCGTCGTCACTCCCGCTGTTCCCGCCGACAACCCCGAAGTACAGGAGGCGAAACGGCGCGGCCTGAGAATCCTCAACAGGGCCGAGATGCTGGCCGAATTACTCAGCGAACGGAAAGCGATCTGCGTCGCCGGTTCCCACGGCAAGACCAGCACCTCCGCGATGATGGCCACTCTGCTGCGTTCTTCGGGGGAGGATCCTACCTTTTTCATCGGCGCCGAGATCCCCTCCCTGGGCGGCAAGGCCCGGATCGGTCGGAGCGACCTGGCAGTCGTCGAGGCCTGCGAGGCCTTCGGAGCGCTGAGCGCCCTCAAACCCGAGATTGCAATCATCACCAATATTACCGATGAACACCTGGAACACTACGGCTCAATCGCGGCCCTCAGGCAGGCTTTCGTCGACTTCCTCTCCCGCCTCCCCGAGTCTTCCTTCGCGATGGTCTGCGGAGACGATCCATCGCTGCTCGAGCTCTTTGAGCCTGTGGGCCGGCGAATCCTCAGCTATGGCTTCGCCCCTCACAACCGGCTGATTCCAGGAATCGAAGAGTCCGGCCCTTCGGGCACGTCCTTTTGCCTGGAGGAAGACGGCCGCCCTATCGGGCGAGTGAGCCTTCCCATTCCCGGCCTGCATCAGGTCCTCAACGCAACCGCCTGCATCGGCTGCGCACTCGAACTCGGCCTCTCCTTCGAAGAGGCGGCTGCCGGTCTCGAGACCTTTCGTGGAAGCCGACTCCGATGGGAGCTTCGTAGCAAATCCCGCGGCGTAGGCATCATCGAAGACTTCGCCCACCACCCGGTAGAAATCGAGGCGACGCTTCGGACAGGCCGTGACGGGCTCGATGAAGGCGGCCATCTCATCGCCGTCTTCCAGCCCCAGCTCTACTCCCGGACGCGCAGGCTCTTCAGAGATTTTGCCCGGGTTCTCAGTCGTGCAGATCTCGTTGCGCTGATGGAGACGGACGGCGGCGGCGAGGCGGAAGACTCCAGGGTCAGCTCCCAGTTGATCGCGCACGAGCTGAACTTCCTCGGACATCCCCCGCTGACAGCGGACACCCCAGAGAATCTCTGTGAGGCTCTTCTGCCTCATCTTCGTTCGGCGGATACCGTTGTCGTCATGGGAGCCGGGCGCGGCGCCCGCACCTTCGGAGACCTGCTCTCCGAAGCGCTCCGAAAACCGGCGGATGAAAGCCTTGGAGAAAAAGCCGGGCGAGGCTGGGTACTTGCCCGCATTGAGGAGCACCGTCGGAGATCCCCCGACAGTATTGCCGTTGAGACTCCGGAACGATGTTTGAGCTACGCCGCCCTTGTAGAGGAGGCGGAGCGGCTTGGAGCCCGGATGCTCAAGGCCGGACTCCGGCCTGGAGAGACGGTCGCGCTCTGTCTCGGCCGCTCGATCGAGGCGATCGTGGCCTGGCTGGCCGTCCTGAAGGCCGGCGGGGTTGTGCTTCCGCTGGACCCGGATCATCCCGACCGGCGTCTCGCATTCATGCTGGAGGACAGCAATGCCGCCCTCCTTCTGAGTACGAAGGCTCTGGCCCACAGGAAGGGGCTCGAAGGACCGCCTCTTTTACTGCTCGATCATGACGATGGGGTCTCCGGACCGCCTCCGGCCGAGTGGACGCGATGGCCGGCCCTGGGGGGCCGGGATCCTGCCTACACCATCTATACCTCGGGTTCCACAGGACTTCCCAAGGGCGTCCGCATCAGCCACCAGGCTCTCGACGGGGCGGCACTGAATTTCTCTGAAGTTTTCGAAGTCGATCCCGGCAGCAGGGTCCTGCAGAACACCTCCCTGAGCTTCGACGTCTCGGTCGCGGAAATCTTCATGACCCTCTCCGCGGGCGCCCGGCTCAGCATTGCCGAAAAAGGCGGGGAGGATGTGATCCGCCCGACGCTCGGCCGCCGGCTCAGAGAGCAATCGATCACCCACCTGGCGATCACACCCTCCGCCCTGAGCCGCCTCGCTCCGGAGGACTTCCCCTGCCTGAGCCACATCATTGTCGCCGGCGAGCCCTGCCCGCCGGAACTCGTCGAAGTCTGGGCCCAGGGAAGGAAGCTGTTCAATGCCTACGGACCCACCGAGGCCACCATCTACGCCACCTTTTCCCGCTGCCGTATCGGGGAGAAGGTGAGCATCGGGCGCCCGATCGGTCGGACACGGACGGAAATCCTCGACGAAGCCGGGCGCCCCGTTTCGGTCGGTGAGGCGGGAGAGCTGATTCTGGGCGGGCCGACAGTGGCCCTGGGCTACCTGCATCGACCGGATCTGAGCCGGGAGCGCTTCCTGCCCAATCCCCTGGGGACGAGCCCGGATGACCGCCTCTACAGGACGGGAGATCTCGTTCGCCTCGCCCGGAACGGACACCTGGAATTTCTCGGCCGCATGGACGAACAGCTGAAAATCGCCGGCAATCGGATCGAACCCGGTGAAATCGAGAGTCTCCTGAAGCGGCATCCTCAGATCAGCGATGCGGTCGTCATCTCACACCCACGCCACCACTCATCCCTGATGGGATGCATCGTTCCAGCCGACGGGCAAGCTCCGACCGGGCGAAACCTCAGAGATTATCTCGCGCAGGACCTCCCTTCCTACATGCTGCCATCCGAATGGAAGACGCTCGAGACCATCCCGCTGACGCCGGCCGGAAAAGTCGACCGGGCCGTCCTCGCCGGAGATCGTCGGGTGAACTGCTGCCCTGTCGTCGATGCCGAGTCGATGAGCGCTCTGGAAAAGAGGCTGACGCCGATCTGGCGGGAGGTCCTGATGCTGGATCGAGATCCCGGTAGGAACGAAGATTTCTTCGACCTCGGAGGCGGATCTCTGCTTGCGGCCAGGCTCATTGAAGAGGTCGAGCAAGGCATCGGCATCGAGATTCCTCTGCATTCCCTCAATCGCCTCGGTACGATTGCAGAAATGGCGGCTCTTATTTCAGCCGGCCCGGAAAAGATCGAAAGCGGCGAAAAGTCGGCCGATGCCACCGCCGCCGATCAACTTCGTCGAAAACTGCTCGCCCTCAACACCGGTTGGAATCACGAGCGCCCGGGGGCGGACTCACTACTGGTCACCATCCACCGCCACAGCGGAAAAAAACTGCTGATCTGGTGCGCCCAGCTTTTCTGGGAACTCGAGATTCTCGGTCGTCATCTCGGCCCTGTCTGCTCATTTCAGGGCATGCTTTCCGGTCAGAAAATCATGGACTCAAACGAGGAGAATCTCGACCTGATCTCCCAGCTCTACGGGGAGGAGATCCTTTCCCGGTCGCCGGAGGGCCCCCTCATCCTCGGAGGCAACTGCCAGGGCGCGGCCATCGCCCGGAGGATCGGCGCCTTCCTGGAGACTCGGGGACGAAGCGTCTCCCGCCTCATTCTGATGGAGACGGCGCGATTCCCACCGTGTCGGATTCCAGTGACTTTTCTCTTTGGAGAGAATTCATTCCTCAATCCCCATAGGAGGTTCTCGGAACCCGAGGATCTGATCCGCTCAACATGTACGGCAGACTGGCGAATCCGGATGATCCCCGGAGAGCACGGACACTTCTTCGAAGATCCCAATATCGCTCCACTTGCCGCAACGATCGAGGGAGAGATCGAGGCGACTTTCAGCTGCGCCGATTCGGCCCGGCCCTGAATGACACAGGGGCGGGATCCTCTTCCCTGCTAAACTCGGAACATGGAAACGAGTTCTGCGGGACGACGACGGCAACAAACAAAACCTCCTCTGGGCTGGGTTCTCGGAGGCCTCGGCCTCCTCCTGGCGCTGGCCTCTCTCTACTTCCAGTTCGGCGGAGGCATGGTCTGGCACGGTCGACTGAAGCAGGAGGCAGGCGCCGCCTCGGCGACTTCCTTCTCAACTCCGTCGATCGAGCTTGAAAAGGGCTCCTACTCTTTCAGACTGAGCTACAGGCAGCCCCGGAAGCTCATTCAGATCGGGCCCGGGTATCATAGGGTCAGGATCAGCGCGGAGGATCTGCCGGTCTGGACCGCGAGAGGCTCGGTGAAAGCACAGAAGAAACGGAAGCGAAGCGGTGGAAGCGTCACCATCCGCGGGGACGTCTTCGCCACCCTGCCGAGTCCCGTCAGAGGCATCTTCCAGATCGAGATCGATGGCGCGAAGGATGCCTCCGTCGATCTTTCCATCCACAGGGCGAGTCTCAACTACCGGGTCCTGCTGTGGCCGGGGCTGATCCTGCTTGGTCTGGCCCTTGTCCTCGATGCCTCCTTCCGATCGAAGCTCCTCGGTCTGCTGGAGAGGATCCCGGGCTTTGACAGAAAATGAGGAGAGGGTCTAGACAATGAGCGCTGCACAGAAAAGAAAAACACACAAGAGAATGGCTCACTTTTGGGCGAGTACGCCGATTCTCCTGATCTGCCTTGCCCTGCTCGCAGTCCCCGTCGCCGATCTCGACGCCGCGACCTTCACCAAGCAGCCCTACCTGATCTACGAGGGCGCCAGCACGACGATGAGCGTCCTCTGGCAGGCCGATGCGGATGCGGGAACAAACACCATCGAATGGGGCATCGACACCGGCTACGGCAATGGACCCGTCACGGTTCCCGTCACCGGTTCCGACCACCAGTATGTCTTCACCATCACCGGGCTTGACCCGGACACTCAGTATTTCTACCGAGTCCAGGTGGACGGGACCTTTCTCAGCGGGAGTTTCCGGACGGCGCCTTCAGGCGGCGCCACGGCCACTATCTGGGCCTACGGGGACACCCGCACCGATCCCGCAGCCCAGGACCAGGTCCTCGCAGCACTGCTGACAATGGTCCACGCGGATCCCGGCCGACGGCAGAGCCTTCTGCTACACTCGGGAGACCTGGTCTCGGATGGAGAGAGCGAGTCCGCATGGAGCACCGAGTTCTTTCCCGCGGACCGGGCGAATATTCTTGAGGTCCACCGGACAATCCCGCTGATGGCCTGTCGAGGCAACCACGAGGGCGATGGAATGCTCTTCTGGAAATACTATCCCTATCCTTATGTCGATGCCGTCAGTTTCAACTACAGCTTCGATTATGGGCCGATCCACATCACGGTTCTCGATGACCAGTCGGATCTCAGCGTCGGTTCCACCCAGTACAACTGGATTTCCGATGACCTTGCAGCCTCGGATGCCTGCTGGAAGATCGTCCTCTTCCACGAACCGGCCTGGGGCGCCGGAGGCCATTCCAATAACACGACGAACCAGACCGTGGTCTCCAATCTCCTGGAACCGGCCGGGGTCGACCTCGTGATCAACGGCCACAATCACTACTATTCGCGGGCTTCCAAAGACGGGATCCAGCACATCACCAGCGGCGGAGGCGGCGCACCTCTCTATGATCCCGATCCGAGCTATCCCTACGTCGTGACGACGGCAAGGAGCTATAACTTCTGCCGCATCGACATCGATGGGGACGATCTGGTCTTTTCGGCCTTCGATCAGAACGGAGATCAGCTGGACAGCTTCAGCATGACAAAAAGCTGTCCCCTCCTCTTTGTCGATGGTTTCGAAAGCAGTGATCTCTCAGCCTGGTCGGCTTCGGTCGGAGCCGCAACTTCCGGGAAGCGCTCAGCTGACTGAGCTATGCTTCCCCGGGGAGGGCTCATGAAATCTCACACGATCTATCTAACAATGAATGTGCCGGCGCGGATGGACTTCGCCAACATCACCCCCGAGGTGGAGGAGGCTGTCCGGAATTCGGGAATTCGGGAAGGCCTCTGCCTGGTCAACGCCATGCATATCACAGCGAGTGTCTTCATCAACGATGACGAGCCGGGGCTGCACCAGGATTATCAGGACTGGCTGGAAAGACTCGCGCCTTTTGATCCCTCACCGAAAGTTTACCGCCATAACCGCACCGGGGAAGACAACGGCGACGCCCACCACAAGCGCCAGATCATGGGCCGTGAAGTCGTCGTGGCCGTCACCAATGGGCGCCTCGACTTCGGTCCCTGGGAGCAGATCTTTTACGGCGAGTTCGACGGCCGCAGACCCAAGCGGGTCCTGGTTAAAATCATCGGAGAATAAAGTCCCGAGCC
>JANTFG010000111.1 GCA_024763555.1 Thermoanaerobaculales bacterium | reverse complement strand
AAGCCAACTGCGTCTGCCCGAGTTCAACGGCCGGATTGCCATTTACTGTTATGTGTTTCAGGGAAACGCCAAAAAGGTGAAAATAGTTGTGGGGGACCGCAGTCCTGGAACTTCTATCGGATTCCTCCTGATATCCCTCTTTCAAGACCGTTCCATAATTGCTGAACCATGCGCGACTCAGATGTGTCATCCATGAGAGATTATTGTAATTGAACCATTCCTCATCAACATACGGCACCGCCCCCATCCCATCCCTTGGAGCAACAAACTCCACAAAAGCATCGCCGAATGGCTGCTCGACCCCCCTCATGTCCGGATCGTAGAAGCAAGATGGCAAGACCCCGGCACCGCCAACCTGGTTCATCTGCTTCGGGGAAAGATCGCACCCGGAGACGACGCCGTAACCGGCGGATTGGTGGTTGGAGAAGGTGGGTTGAAACGGTGCGGGAAGACTCGGCTCCACGCGGGCAGCGGCCTCATGAGTGTGGGACAGCCCGTGATCGAGGGTGATCCGCGTGAGCCCGTGGGTCAATCCTGCCGCAACCGCGGTTACAATCGCATCTTCCGCTCGCGTTTCATAGGTTTCCACCTCGTCAAATACTGCAATCTGGTCTCCCGCCGCTGCATTCTGCCAATCATAGCTGACAAATTGGTTACATCTTACCGGCCCAATCCCCTTGCAGCAGTCGGCATTGGGATCAGCTACGCAATCGCAAATCGGGTTACCAGACGTTCCACAGTCCGCCTGAGAAACATAATCCTCCGCCAGAACCCCACCCTTGCGAAACATCTTATCCCTCTCAACGAAGATCCTCTTCCAGGAAGTGTAGACTCCGGACATTCCGACGACCTGGTCGGGAATAGGAGTGCCGCTCGGATCGCACTTCGTCATCTCCACCTGGAAGTTCTCTCCGGAGACATCTGGCGGCACTTTGAGATAGTAGGTGTATTTATTGTCGCTTCCAGGTGTGACATCGATCTCCTGGTACCACGCAGTCGCGTTCGGATCCATCGCCAGCCCGTAATCCTCCCCACTCTGCTGCCAGCCCCAGACGACATTGTCGTTACCTTCATAGGGCAATACTGCCGGATACGGGTCCGACGGCGGATTGGTTCCAGTGTAGGGCCATCCCCCCACCGGCGCATATGCCGCCAGATCCGGAGGATCGATTAACCGAAGATGCACCGGGACTCCCGCCCAACCCTCGGCCTTGAGCTCGATGATCCGATCCTGATCCTGAAACGGGGAATTGGGATAGGGATACGCCGACACCGCATTGCTTAACAACACCTTCTTCGGAGCCTTCCTCAAATCCCCATAGATCCAGTCGTAATTGAGGCGGAGGGTTCCGTCGGTCATCCCGTACACCTTCCCGCCGTGGTACCGCGCAGGATTGCTTCCGATCGGGTTTCGGTTGAATACCTCAGCCATCCCGGGATCACCATCAATCACATAGCGGGAATGGGCGCTGCTACTCACCCCGCGGTCCACCTCGATCGAATGGACGTTTTGCCCCGCAAAGTGTTGGGAGTAAGCTGTCGACGGTCCCGTCAACTGCCAGGTCCACAGTGTCGTATTGTCGGCCACGACTACCTGATGGCCCGGTACTACGTCGATACCAACGGGATCGACGAATGAGAAACTCCGACCTCCCCACTGGTCCATGATCGTCGAGCTGCCGCTCCCGGTATTCCGTGGAATCCGAATAACCTCCCCGGTCGACGCATCCGCCACATAGGCAACATTCCCATCCGTATCGACCGCCAGACCGACGGGATCGATGTTCCTTGAGAAACTGTCGTCCTTCGTCGATGCGAAATGATCGACACTCGGCGGAGTAGCCGGATTACCAGGAGTAGCCGGAGTACCGGGGGTGATCTCGGAGATCTCCGTGGGCGGCACAGGGCCGCCCGTAGCAGGGCCCCGATCGATCACCAGGATCTTCCCTCCTATCGTCACCCTCGAAATATAGGGTCTTGTAAAACTCCCCACTGATACGGCGGTCGGCGTCGCCTGAAACAAATCGATATCCTGCACGACTCCCGCAGCGGCCACCCAGATATGCCCTGTTTGAGGCGACCACGACACCCCGGTGATCCCGGTGAAGGGGCCGATCCCCGGCGGCGCCATGTAGATCCCGAAGAGTCCTGAATGGTCGCTCTTCCCATTCACGTTGACAGCCGCCGCAAAACTCCTGGCATCCTCCGGTATCTCAAACTCGACGGAGTTCGAGAAACTTCCGCTTGGCGGTGGAGCTGCCGACGATGCCCGTACACCAAGATCATTGATAAAGGCCAGGTTTTCCTCTGCGATCGCTGAAAAATAGTTCCCGCTTAAAGTCACCGTCTGACCCCACCAGGCATTGGTCGTCGATGAAAAACTGACATTGGGCGCTGGCAGAGGATCGAAACCCGAGCCCTGCACCGCCGGACTGACGGTCGTCCCATCGACGACATTGAAAAACTTCCCGGCATCGGATGAATCCACCTTCACATCCATTTGAGACTTCGAAGCAGGTAATTCGGAACCGTTTGTGACCACATCCTTCTGAAAACTCGGATCGGTACTCGAAACGAAGGTGTATGGCGCCGCCCCACCCGACCACGTCGCACTCAAGGTCCAGCCGTTGGTCGCATTTCCACTCTTCGTCACCCCGGTCAGCATGACCGGATCGACGACTCTGTCGCCTGGCGCCGTCTTCCCCGTCGCCGGTGTGAAATGCCCGCCGTAATACACGCCTGATGAATTTTCAACCTCGATAGACTGCAGGTGGTCCAGCTCAGGACCTTCAAGGGATCCACCACTCTGGGAGACCCGCTTCAGGGCGACGACTCTCCCATCCTGGGTCGCGAGCTTTGCATCAGATTTTGCCACCGGATACCAGCTTCCCTTTTCGGGTCTCTTGCTAAGTCCTGCCCCCCCGCATTTACGATCGCCGGGATACCAAGCGACAGCAGGAGGAAGACGAAACCGGCCATCAGTGACAATTTCCTGCCGAAAAATGCGCACATGCGGAAGATCCTCGAAGCTTTCATCATGTCTCCTGAATCAACGGTAGGACCGTTCTTGCAGCGTGTCAAGGGCCTTCGTTCCCACTCCCGGAGCCCGCCTCCGGCCCAACTCCTCCCGGACTCACCGCTCCCGGTATCTCCGGATACACGCCTCCATATCCCTTCGCCCGATCTCGATCGCTGAAGAGATCCGCTCCCAGTCCATCGTCCAGCGGCCGACCGGGAGTTCCGTCGAAGGATTGCAGATGATGATTCTCTCCTTTCGCGACGAGGCGGCCTCGATCTCCTTCTGCAGTTCCTTCCTCCCGTTTGGAGAACAGGCGGAGACCCAGATCTCATCAACCTCGCCGGGCCGGATCATCTCCAGCGGCACCCGGCCGACGAGACCTCCGTCGAGGTATCGCTCCCCCCTGATCCGGACGGAAGCCCTCAGGCCGTTGACCCAGGGGACGAATGCCGTTGCCCTCAGCATCCGGCCGAATTCCTCCGCATCCAGGGCCTGCCGATTCGTGAAGATCTCCCGTTCAAGCCGCGGAAAAGGCCAGCGTCGGCCGCAGACGCGTGCAACCGCCACCCGGACTTCCTGCCGGGCCGTCCGGGCCGCCTCCACATCCATGATCTGCAGGGTAATCCTCTGAATCAGCTCATCCACGGTCCGGCTCATCCCGTGGGAGAGCCACGGATGAAAGCTGATCTTCCATCGACTGGCCTCCTTCCAGGATGAGATCAGGGCCTGAGCATCGCCCGCGGCGAACCAGGCCGAGGCGATGCCGCCGGCTGAGACACCGGCCAGAATATCGAAATCAATCCCGGCCTCCTGAAGGGGCTGGAGAAAACCGGCATAGTAGGCGCCGCGGTTGGCGCCCGAAGCCATCAGCAGGGCTCGACGGGGGCACATGCTGTCCTCCTCCGAATCACCTGGACTTCGGCATCCCGGCGGGTATCGAAGACTCCGCCGCTGCGGATTCCTCTCCGGTCGCCTCGGGCTGCGGAAGAATCTCCCTTCCCTCGCGGTCAAGGCGTTTTTCCGATATCACCGCTCCATGTTCGCAGCGCTCATATCGGATTTCCACAGCGCCGTCGGGCTGCGGATCCAGGTAAAGACTGCGGATCACCCGACCCTCATCATCCAGCTGATGCGCCTCGCGGGCGACATCTCCCCAGAAGAGCACCGACCAGGCGCCGAAATCCTTCGAGGAGATCCTCCGGGTACGTACGGCATCGATCTTCGGCGAAGATTTCACCGGCAGGGAAGACTCTGGATCGACACTGAGAGCGGCCTCAACCGTCCACCCACTCGGGACCTGAAGATCTTCCTGCTCGGGATCCGGAATCAGCAATCCGGCAACATTCATCTCCTGCTCCCCGCGGAGAACATGAAAATCCAGGCGCTGTCCCCACTCGATCCGGGCCAGCATCAGGCGGAGATCGCTGAGATCCTTCGGCTTGACCCCGTTGAGATCGAGGATGATATCTCCCGACTTGAATCCCATCTCCTCCGCCCGTGTATCGGGCCAGATCATTGAAACGACCGGGCGCTTCTCATCGTCGGTTTTCAGGCGCAGACCCACCGTCGGCCAGGCGTAGATTCCCGCGGGGTCCTCGAAGACACCGACATAATCGGCCAGGGAAGCCGCGAATACCCCGGGCTCCGCACCCGGCGCTTCATGCCCGTGACCCATGGGATGGCCCGAGGGCTCTCCTTCGGGATCCGGCACCGGCGCCATGACGGGACAGTAGGTGGCAACCCGAAAATCAGGCATTGACTTTCTCGCAAGCTCCTCGTGGATTCGCCGGGCAATCCCCAGCCCGTAGGCCACATGCCCCCCGCCGACAACGACGACCATCGTCTCACCTTCGTGCAGCTGTTCGAGGATCGATCGCGCCATCACCGTATCCCAGAGGCACTGGGCCGCGTACATCCGATCGAACCAGGCCGGGGGCATCATGGCCACTGAATCTCCGAAATAGCGGCTGATCAGGTAGCGGTGCTGGGGAGAATTTTTCGTGTCGATCGGCCCGACAATCGCTTTCTGCTCATCGCTCAAGCCCTCGAGACCCTTGCGGTTGACGGCGCGAGGGATCTCCCTGGGCACATTGAGGCCCACAACGGGAATGCCGTTGTCCCGGGCCACCTTCATGATCGGCGCGTAATAAGCCCAGCGATAGGAACCGCGATCGTACCAGCCCACTTCCCGGAGGAAGTCCTCCCCGTCAATCTGGTGCTTCGCCCAGCGGCTGAGAAGCTCGTCGTCGGCACGCTGGAAGAACTCCATCCCGAGGCTGAGCTTCATCCCCTGATCGACCAGGGCCTGAAGAATCTCCGCCTGGCGGAGTTTTTCACCAAGATGCGTGTGATCTTCGCCGAGAAGGATGACACGCGCATCCTTGAGTTTCTCAGCCATCTCCTTGACGTCGACTACCTCATTCCCGCGGGTATCCACAATCTCACCCGGTCCGGCCGACTCAATGAGATAGGCCCTGCACGGATCGCCCAGCGGCAGAATATCGACCTGTGAGGCGAAGAGAACCGCAGCAGGCGCCAGGAAACACATGGCAGAGATCAGGCAGGATTCGAGCTTCTTCATTTCTTTACCTCCAGTCCCACACAGAATAGCGCGGAAAACTCTGCTCCGCACCCATCGGGCATTCCTGAGTCGGCTACAATGAGCGTGGAATTGAGATGAAGATCCCTGTTTTCGGAAGTTCCCCAATATTATCCCGATCCGCTGGTATCAGTCGGGCCGCGCTCTTCCTCTTCTCTCTGCTCGCCTTTTTCTTTGCATTCTCCACAGCGTTTCGATCCCAGCCCCCCACCCCCCCGCCGGAACCCGATTCCCGGCCCATCACGACTCATGAGGACGCCCGCCCTGCGCTTCAGAACGACCGACGCCCCGACATCGTCCTGATTACGGTGGAATGCCTGCGATCCGATCGCCTCCGATCCAGCGGGTATCCACGATCGCTGCTTCCCAATATGGAGCATTTCTTCTCCTCCGGCGTTCACTTCAGACAGGCCTTCTCAACCGCCTCCTGGACCCTTCCCTCCCTGGTTTCTCTCCTGAGTTCGAAGTATCCATTCGAGCACGGGATCACTCGGGGGCAGTTTCGGCAGGAAGATGGCGGAATGGTGCTGCAGGCCACGATTCCCGCCGATCTTCCCTGGTTACCCTCAGTCCTGCAGAAAGCAGGTTTTCGAACCTTCGGTTTCAGCACGAGCCCCCATACGATTCGCGGGACCGGCTTTGAGAGAGGCTTCGACCACTACGAGCAAAACCTGGCCTTCAAGGAAGCCGACATCGTCAAGCAGAGAGTTCTCAAGATCCGGGAAGAGATCAGGGGGAGCCGGCCCTTTTTCCTGTGGCTTCACTATTTTGATCCACACTGGCAGTACTTCCCGAAATCTCCCTGGATCAGGAACTATGCTCCCAAAAAGCCTCCCCTGCCGCCACACCTCTTCGACATGTGGCTCCACTCCATGGTCGAGGAGGGGCGCATCAAAGTCCACGACCCTCTCTTCGACTATCTCCAGGCATCCTATGATTCGGAAATCAACTACTGGGACCTTCAGTGTTCCGATCTCATCAGGGAGATGGACTTGGCCCCCAACACCATCTTTATTCTCAGCGCAGACCACGGCGAGGGTTTTCTGGAACATCAGTTGATGGATCACGGTAACAGCCTCTATGAGGAACTGATCCACGTTCCCCTGATCATCAGATGGTCGGGTCATCTCCGGAGCCGGCAGATCGAGGCGACCGCTTCCCTCATTGATGTGGCCCCGACTCTGCTCTCCCTGGCAGGAATTCAGGAAGAGAGTTCCTTCCGGGGTCTGGACTGGAGCAAAATTCTCTCAGGCAGTCACGCAGTCAAGGCAAGACGGATCGTCTTCAGCCAGCTCTCCAACGGACCGCTGGATCTCAGCAGCGCCCAGAGTTCGGACTGGAAGTGCATTCTCGATGAGAACACCGGAGAGATTCTCAGCTACGACCGGAAGCTGGATCCACGAGAAAGGCATCATCCGGCAAAGCAAACCCCGAATCTGGAGACACGGAGATTTCTGAGCGCACTTTCGGCTGCGAAGAAAGCGTACCCGCCTGCGACGACGCATCCTGCTCCCAGGAGCATCCCGATCAACAAAAAAACCGAAGACGAATTGAGGGCCCTCGGATATGTGCAGTAAACCCGAAGATCCAAAGCAGCCGGAGAGTCGGATTCCTGATTCCATGAGTCGGGGACAACTGCGGCTGACAAAACTCACCGTCCTGCTTGTTTCGTGGAGCATTCTGACGCTGGAGGTGTTCTTTACCCGACTCTTTTCGGTTGAGCTCTGGGCCAACACTGCATTTGCCGTCCTCTCCATCGCCATGCTCGGCATCGGAGTCGCCGGACTTGTCGTATACCTCTTTCCCGGCATTTTCCGACGGACTCAAAGAGGCCTGATCTCCGGTCTTCTCATCTCCTTTGCCGCGGCCATCATGATCAGCGGTATCCTTCTGCTTCGCTACGTACCGCCCCCGGGAGAACTCTATCGATATCTCTGGGTCGCCCTGATCGCGCTGATTCCTTTCTTTTTCGGGGGTCTGCTGCTGACATTAATTTTCAGCCTCCATCAGGAGAAAATATCCCGACTCTACGCCTTTGATATGGGTGGCGCGGCCCTGGGCGCAATCCTGGCCCTTCCGGCGATCTGCGTCTTCAACGGCCCGCCCCTTCTCTACCTCCCCACGGTTCTCCTGTTGATTGCAGCCCTCATCGATTCAGCCTTCCACAGAAACCGGCTCATGGTCGGCCTGGCCGGCGCCGGAATCATCGTTCTCGGCCTTGCCGCACTTTCCGGGCTTCGACTTGAGGTCATCAAGGCCAAGGGAAAACCGGAGAAAAATGTCCAGATTCAGAAATGGGGTCCGGAAGCACGGATCACGGTCGAGAAATATGATGAAGAGACCCGATGGATCAAGATCGACAGCGGCGTCGTCACCCCTGTGCTCAGATTCTCAGGCAATCTCGAAGACCTTGCCTATCTCCGGCACAATGTCCTTCAGCTGGCCTACCAGCTTCGACCCTATCGAAACGCAGTCATCATCGGAGCAGGCGGCGGCGGAGATCTTCTCGCCGCCCTGCAGGCCGGCGTCCCCCATATCGATGCCGTCGAGGTCAACCGGACGATCGTAGGACTGATGCGTAAGGAACCGCTCCTCAGCTTTTCCGGAAAACTCTATGAGCGACCGGAAATCACGCTGCACCTGGAAGATGGAAGGGCCTTCATCGGGAGACTGAATCGCCGGGTCGATCTGATCCAGGCGACTTTTGTCGATACCCACAACGCGGCTGCATCGGGCAGCCACACCCTCTCCGAGAGCTATCTCTACACGGTCGAGGCCGTCCATCAGTATCTTGATCATCTTCAGCCGGGGGGAATCGTCTCCCTCTCCCGATGGTGCGGGGAGCATTTCAGCAACTATGCAGAAACCACCCGGCTTGTCGGTATTATCCAACAGGCTCTGAAAGAACGAGGTGTCGAAAGGCCGGGAGAACACATCCTCGTAGTTCGCGGCGCCCCCAGGGGGGAGACCTTCTTCGGCCCGGGCTATCAGAATGCTGAGGGTGAAATGTGGTCGATGGCAACGATTCTCCTCAAGAACGAGGCCTTCGATACCACGGAGATTCAGAGAATTCATGATGTTTCCGCCACGATGAACTTTCGTCCCCTCTGGTTTCCCGGCCTGTCCCGGCCGGATCCACTGATCTCGAAACTGCTGAGAGAGGGCGGCTCTCCGGGCTTTTTTGCAGAAATCATGAGAGAAAGGGCCCTGGATATCTCCCCGACATCCGACGACCGTCCATTTTTCTTCAGCTTTTTCAAGCCGGACACCTATTACAAGCAACTCCGAAGCAGGCACTGGGCTCACGCGGAGAAACACTGGAGTGCGATCGGCATTGGGAACCTCTGGCAGGTTTTCATGGTGACGCTGCTCCTGGTTCTTCTCTTCTTTTTTCTTCCCCTCCAACTCCGGGGGCAGAGTCTGGAGCGCACGCCGACCACCTTCCTGACTCTGGCTTATTTCATCTTTCTCGGACTTGCATTCATCGGAATCGAGATCGGCCTGATCCAACGATTCACCCTGTACCTCCAACATCCGATTTATGCTCTGGTCGTCGTACTGGCCTCTCTGCTGATTTTCAGCAGTCTCGGGAGCTTCTGGACCTCCGGAATCGACCCTTCACGCGCCGCTGAAACAGCAACTCGAAGCGGCACGCTCCTCGTCGCACTCCTCGCCGTCAATGCCCTGGGCCTCGGAAAACTCCTTGAGCTTCTCAATAATCAGGCACTCTGGATCAAGATTCCGATGGCGATCCTCCTGATCTTCCCGACGGCTTTCCTGATGGGAACCCTCTTTCCCCTCGGGGTCAAGGCGATGGCTTCCCGGCGGGCATCCCTCTTCCCCTGGGCCTGGGGTCTCAACGGGGCAACATCGGTTCTCGGCTCGGTACTCTCAATGTTCCTCGCCGTCAGTTGGGGATTCACCGCTGCCTGGTGGGTCTTTACTCTCTGCTATCTCCTCGCCGTGCTCAGCGCGCGAGCACTCTCTCCAGTACAGGAGACACAGGCATGAGAGGCGGGGCCTATTCCCACTCCGATCGTATTCTCCTGCTGATCGCAGCCTTCGGGCTCTGCCTGGCAGCCGTCCTGCCCTACATTCCATCACTCGGGGGGGATTTTGTCTGGGACGATACCAGGCTCATCGTCAACGACCACCGCTTCAAAGAGGCTGATCCCGTCTCCGCCCTCCTGATGACAGACTTCTTCGGTCAAACCGACGAGGCCTTCCGTTATGGCTATCTCAGACCGCTGACATCTCTGAGTTACTATCTGAGCTGGAAGACCTTCGGCCCACGACCCTTTCCCTTCCACCTCAGCAATCTCCTGATGCACATGAGCGTCAGCCTTCTCGTATTCCTTCTGGCGCTTCGACTCTTCCCAGGACGTCGACTCGCTCCGTGGCTTGGGGCCGCCCTCTTCGCCCTCCATCCGGTTCACGCCAACTCGGTTGCATGGATTTCCGGGCGAACCGACATCCTCTGTGCTCTCCTCATGCTCCCTCTCCTCATCCTCGCAATCCCCAACGGGGAGAAAAAGCTCAACTCGATCCCCCTTCTTGGCGCACTCACGGCCTTCGGACTCTCGCCCTGGGCCAAAGAGATGGCGCTGGGACTACCGCCGGCCCTGATCCTCTTTACGATCTTTCAGCCGAAAGAACGACGTAAACGATGGCTGCTGATCGCCGGTGGAAGCCTCATCTTCAGCCTGCCCTATCTGCTCTTCCGCTTTCTGGCCACCGACGTCGGCCTGAGAGAGACTCCCTTCAATCTCCATCTGATTTTCCATATTTTCTGGACCTTCTGTGCGACCTTTCTGCGATACTGCCTCGAACTCCTGCTTCCGCTGAAGACCACGCCCTACATGCAAAACCCGTGGCGGAACTCCCCGATGGACCCCTGGGTCATCGGCGGCGCCCTGGTGCTTTTCGGCTTCAGCTGGACGGCCTGGAAGCTCCGGAAAAAGAACCCGGCCATGAGCTGGTTGCTGATTTTCTTCGTGTTCTCATTTCTGCCCATCGCCAATATCTTTCGCATCACCGGCCCGGCCGATATGGGCGCCCCGATGGCTCAACGTTTTCTCTACATCCCCTCCATCGCCTGGTGCATCCTTCTGGGACACATCCTTCTCCGTGTTCGGGATGCTCTCTCAACCCGGCCTGCGCGGAATGCCATGGCTGCAGCCCTTGCCCTGATACCGGCGTCTTTCGGATTCCTGAGCTTCCGTGACGCCTCGATCTGGGCGAGCGATCTCAGCCTCTTTTCAACCATGGTTCAGCAGGTTCCCGAAGCGCCCCTGCCAAGGATCCTCCTGGGTTCCTGCCTCCGCCGGCAGGGCCGATACGACGAGGCCGCCGGGCAGCTGGAGAAGGCTCTGGA
The DNA here is from genome assembly GCA_024763555.1 of Thermoanaerobaculales bacterium. Lineage (GTDB taxonomy): Bacteria > Acidobacteriota > Thermoanaerobaculia > Thermoanaerobaculales > Sulfomarinibacteraceae > JANTFG01. The sequence goes on along the minus strand of JANTFG010000111.1, from coordinate 162 downwards.
TCTGCTCCCGGATGAAAGGGCCGGGGAACGCTGGACCGTCTTCAACAATCTCGCCGGAGTCCGGCTCGCCCAGGCTGACTGCGAAGGCGCCGCCTTCTGCCTGAAGGCTGCGGCCCTGGCCAACCCCGACAATGCCTCGATCCAGCACAATCTGGGGCTCTA
>JANTFG010000110.1 GCA_024763555.1 Thermoanaerobaculales bacterium | reverse complement strand
CCCTATCTCTGGCTTTCCTCAAACAGTAGAGTCTATGTTTTTCGGGGCGAGGGGAGTGGAGCGAGTTTCCACCTGAGTTACGTACAGACCGTTCCGGACCTCTATTCAACTGCATTTGGTAGTCATACCATTGGGATGGCTGTCGATTATGAGCAGGGGATTGCGGTCAGCATCAATCCATCTCAGGGCCTGGTGTTCTGGGAGTTTCCCAATAATGATCTCTCTTCGCCTGTCAAGACAGCGACCTTCCCCTCGATCACCGGGAGTGTTCTCAGTCTCTCCTATCCTCTTCTCTGGACCGCCAAGTATGGTGCTATGGGTACGGGGCACACGCTGAGAATTAGTGGAGATATCTCAAACCCCTCGGTTGAGGATCTCAGCTATCCCGCTGGGGCAAGCATGAGTTTCTGGGATCCCAGCCAGAGCTGGAATGATCTCACCTGTTCTCCGCAGCCATTTGGGGCCACTTTCAGTCCGGATGGGCGAAAATTTTATCTGGCCCGATATGCCGAGGCCCAGACCTTCGACATGTCCGCATGCGGTGGTCCGCAGATTCCGACGGCTCATGTCAAGATCGACAAATGGAACGGTACTTTCTGGACGACGCTGAGCGGAAATCCCTTCCCTGGGGACCGGATCAGGGTTTCCAGTACATCCTCGGGAGAAATCGACTCAACCACCATTACGCTGAAGGATGCCTCCGGGGCGACGGTTGATACCACCAGCGGCACCTCGACGGCCACGCCCATTGACTACACGATCCCCGTCGGAGGGGGCCAGGAGGAACCCTCTGCCTCCTATACTGCTGTTGTCGAGGTATCCAATACCGAGGGCAGCGATACGGATCAGTCGGTCATCCCGGTCGATCGCAGCCCCGGGTCTACGATTGAAACCAGTCCCCAGGCGCCGATCGTGAACGATAATCTCAGCCTCAGTGCGACGGCTGAGGGGAGCCCGGGAATTCCTGCCGGCTTGGATCTTACGGATGCGTTTGAGTGGATTATCACAGCTCCCGATCAGACCCAGGAGCCGACGCTATGGGGTGCAGAACCGATAGATCCCGTGCTTCTGGACCAGTCGGGACTCTGGTCGATTCAGCTCAATGTCTATTACCGGCATCTGGAAGAAGGCGGGACGGCAACCTATGTTTCGACGACGACTCAGGACTTGAATATCTCCACGGTGGCGGCGGCCATTTCGGTGACGCCCGCCAATCCTATCAACACGGCGAATGTTGTGCTCGACGGTTCCGGCTCCCGCTGGGCGACCGGCGATAATCTCCCAAGCTGGACCTGGGAGTACAAGGCGCACGCGGCGACCTCGTGGACGGAACTGACAGCCTGCGCGGACCAGCAGACGTGCACGATTCCGGGCTCGGAAAGCTCGCAGACGCTTGATCCCGGAAGTTATGATTTCCGGCTGACCCTCGGTCTCGGCCAGGATACGGACACGGCCTCCGCCCTGGGTATCGAGGTGGCCAATGGGTTGATCAATTATGATGTAACGGTCAGTAATACCAATCCCGACAAGGGAGAAGCGTTATTCTTCTACCTGACGAATATTGACAGCGTCGATGAAGTTCGGTGGACCTTCGGGGAGGCCGGTTGTGATTTGCCTTCGGTGGTAACCTGCACGCCGAGCTTCACGAATTGCCTGAGCCAGGCATTTTCATATCCGACCAGCGGATCGAAGAACGTTAGCGTTTCGGTCAAGGTGAATAATGAGTACTATCCGCTCACCAAGAATAATATTCTGACCGTCAGTAACAGCGGAAGCTGCTCCGGAAGCAGCTGCTCCTACAGTGTCTCTCCGACGAGTTGGAGTGCCCCGGCTGACGGGGGTTCGAAGACCTTCTCGGTTTCGACTTCCAGCGGCTGCAGTTGGAGCGCCTCGGAGAGCGCGAGCTGGCTGAGAATCACTTCGGGTTCCTCGGGAAGCGGTTCGGGCTCGGTCCTTGTTTCGGCGGATGAAAATACCGGTTCAACCTCGAGATCGACGACGATGGTGATCGCCGGCCGGAGCGTGTCGGTGACCCAGGCGGCGCCGGCATGCACTTACACGGTGAGTCCCGAAAGTCGAGATTTCCCGGCCGCTGGTGGTGCAGGTAACACGATCTGGGTGGGGACCACCTCTTCATGCTCTTGGACGGCAACTTCCAGTGCGAGCTGGGTGAGCCTCCAGGCAGGGACGACTTCGGGTACAGGGAACGGGCAGGTGAAGTACGACGTGGCCGAGAACGAGACCGGGAGTGCGCGGACGGCTATTATCAGCATCGGTAACCAGCGTCATACCATCAACCAGGACGCTCCCATTATTCCGGTCGAATTTACGTTTTCACCGGACACCGCCGATATCGGCCAGGCTGTTCGCTTCCAGGTCAGTGACCCCAGGATCAAGCCGATCCGCTGGGAGTTCGGAGGCGAGAACTGTGAGGGATCGACCACGATGGACTGCCAATTTTCCCCGGATCTATGCCGTAACATCACCTGGAACTACGCCACGGCGGGCTGGTACAGCGTGAGGCTGGTGGCCGAGCAGGGTGAGAAGACGCATGGTGGCCTGCATGTCCTTCCGAGCGGTGAATGCTGCTATAAGGACGGAGCGCCGAGGGCGGACTTCACGATGTCTCCGAATCCGGTCTTTACCAGGGAAACGGTCACCTTCACCGATGCGTCCTCCAAGGCTGCGGGCCTTGACGGCGCCGGGAAGACCAGTGCCCTCAGCTTTACCTGGTCGCCGGTCTCACCGGAGATCGGACAGACTTTCAGTCTTTCAATTACCGGGGTCGGGTCCGTTGATTCCACAGCTTGGGACTTTGGAGAGGATGGCTGTGGCGATGATTTTGGACAGTATCAGAGCTGTGTTCCGGCCTTTGGAGCAACCTGCCTGCTTCAGGCCTTTTCCTTTGCATCTGCGGGAGACAAAACGGTCAAATTGACGATTAATGGAAACCAGTCGGTGACCCAGACCCTGACCGTGCAGAATCAAGGGACCTGTGGTTCCGGCGGTGGCGGCGGGGGTGGCTGTACCTACAGCCTCGCACCGACAACGAAATCCTTCGGTGAGAATGGTGGATCTCAAACCGTGAGTGTTTCAACACAGAGCGGCTGTTCCTGGACCGCCTCCCCGACGGCTTCCTGGATTACGATTACTTCGGGTGCTCAGGGAGAGGGTTCCGGGAGCTTCACGTACAGTGTTTCCAAAAACTCAGGAGGGGCGAGGTCCGCTTATATCAGCGTTGGGGGCAAAAAGCATACGGTCAGCCAGGACGCTCACTACGAACCCCAGGATACCGCGCCGACGGCCTGGCAGTGGACGATCAGTCTCGACGGCGAGACCGTCGTGACCTCGGATCAACCGGATTTCAGCTACGAATTCAGAGATCCCGGCATCTATCTCGTTCGCCTTGAGGCCTCCAATTGTGCCGGGAGCGATATCAAGGAAGACTATCTCGAGGTCGACCAGGCCCCGGTTGTCATTCCGGATGCCTATGTCGTACCCTCGGCGGTTCATGCGCCGGGTCTCAACGACACCCAGTGGAGGACGGATTTGAGGGTCTTCAACCCGGACGAGCACCCGGTTGACATCGTCATCGAGTATCAGCCGGAGAATACCGACAACTCGGCGACGGTGAATCACGGGATCGTCGTGACGATTCCGCCACACAGTACCCGGGCTGCAGACGATATTCTGCAGTTGATCCCCGGTGTGATCGGCAACGATGACGGCAGTGGTTCCTTTGTCGGATCTCTTTCCGTGACCTATGAGAACGGCGGGGACGAAGCCGTTCCTCCCATGATCATGTCGAGGACCTACAATGAGACCTCGAACGGAAGCTTCGGCCAGTTTGTGCCGGCGGCGCCCGCAATTGCGACGGGAGACGGGGAACTTTTCCTTTCGGGCCTCGTTTCGAACATCTACTATCGGACCAATGTCCGGATGGCGAATCTGGGTGACCAGTCTGCGGTCGTGGAGCTCCAGCTTCTGGACAAGAACGGGGACGCGATCGGAAACCCGATCTATCCTGAAGTGCTCCCCCGAAGTACCCGCCAGGTCAATGGGATTGCGGCCGCGGCCGGAGTGTCGACCTCCCTGGATATTTTCTCAGTCAGGGCGACGAGTGAGAACGAGGATATTCGTGTCTGGGTCTCGATCGTTGATAATTCGACGGGAGACCCGGTGCTCTATGCGCCGATGATTCCGGACGATGATTCGAGCGCTCTCTGGATTCCGGGGCTTGCCCACCTGCCGGGCGCCAACGGAAGCCAGTGGTATTCAGATATGGTGTTCTTCAATAACAGTCCCGAGAGTGTGAACGCGGATGTCAACTACATCGCCTCAGAGAATCTGGGAATTCAGCCTTATATGAGGATCCGCGGACTCGAGAAGGGGATGGCGTTGTACTACGTTGATATTCTCGGCAATTCATTGCTGCCTTACGGTGTCGACTCCAAGGGCTATCTGGTGATCCGGGCCGAGGATGGTTCCTCTCTCCCGGCAGTCGCCGGAAAGACCTATAACGAGGATCCCGACGGCGGGACCTTCGGCCAGAATCTCTTCGTGTTCCAGGAGAAAGACCTGATCGAAGAGGGCGAAGTCTGCTATCTGCCCGGGATTTCAACTTCCCCGGATGCAGTTACCGGCTTCAGAACAAATCTGGGGATACTCAACACAAACGAGGATTCCTGGACTTCGATCTCTCTGAAGGCCCTGGACGAGAATGCCGAGGTTTTGGGCCAGATCGACGAGATGTGGCTCGATCCCGCGAAGTTCCTGCAGTTCAACCTTGCGGATCGGATCGATCTTCACGATGCCGAGCACCTTCTGACCGTGGAAATCACAGTTCTCAGCGGTGGTCCGATCGGCGCCTATGCTTCGGAAGTCGACAATCGGACCCAGGATCCGATTCTGATTCCGGCACAGAAGGTTCTGAAGAAGTAGGCTGAGAAACCGGAGGGAATGAAACAAAGGAGCGGCCTCGGCCGCTCCTTTTTTCGTAACGCCCGCGTGGCGTCTACTCGTATACCTCAGCGGACCAGCTGTTGGTCGTCCCGCTTTCGAAACCGTCGAGAAAGATGGACGAAGAGACTTCGACTCGGAGGTCGATCTCATCGATTGATGCGCTGAAGTCTTCGCCGGAGGGGGAACTGAGATCGAAGCCGCAGCGAGCGGAAAGCGCGGTCTGTGGCGCGGGAAGGCTTGAGAAGTTCGCCAATCGGGTCCATGCTCCACTTGTGGATCCATGGCTCTGAAGGGATGAGTCGCTTCTCAGGCTTTCGTAGGAACAGCCCTCCGTCGGGAAAAAAATGCAGCTGAACCTGACCTGGACCTCGTTCGACGAATCCAGAATGAAGGAGGCGTCGGCTTTGATCGTGCTTCCTTCCTCGATCGGCAGGCACTGGCTCAATCCAAGCTTTTCCCCGGGGGCTGAGCTGATCGTCTGAAGAAAGGCGGATCCGGAAAGCTCGGAGCCGAGGGCATCATCCGGCGAGTACTCAATCTCCTCGGGAATCGTTGAATCGATATCCCAGCCTTCCAGGGAGCAGTCGAAATGTTCATTGGGAAGGATGTCTGCAGGGCTGTAGCGAAAATCCAGCTGAAAATCGTCCCCGCCCTGCCCGTTGCCGTCTCCGTCGATCGGGTTGTGTGCGGGATCTTCAAGGTTGCCACAGGCGACCAACCGGTAGAGCCCGCTCTGTTGAAGGGGCGTGTTGGCCGGAGTGAGGGTGATCTGATTCTGATTGATCTTCACGCCCGAGATCTCGATGCGAACATCGTCTCCGCCGGGATTTGTGCATCCTGAGGTCTCAAAGTTCCTGTTGGCTCCGGAGTAGAGAAGAAGATAGGAATCGGGACAATCTGCGTCGCCGGGTTGATCGGTGCCCGCGAGATTCTCCAGGGCCTCGCTGAATTCGATCTTGATGGCCTGGCTTGTTTCCCGCAGGCCGTGACAGGAATCGACGGTTGTCCCACCGGGCTCATTGGTGACCCCGATGATTTGAGGCGGTGTATGGTCGAGAGATGTCTCTTCGTTTGCGATATTGTTATCCGGACTAGGGTCGGTCTCATTCGACTGAACCGTGGCGCTGTCGGTGACGATCACGCCGGGCTCTTCCGTCGCGGACACGGTGAATACCGGCGCGATGCTGGCTCCGGGGTCAAGCGCCGGGAAAGGACAGACAATGCCGTCCATCGTCAGATAGCATCCATCTGCGGAAGACTCGAAGTGCAGGCCCGGAGGGAGCTGGTTGACGATGCGTCCTCCGCTGCTGGCCGAGGGGCCGTGGTTGGTCACCGCGAGGGTGTAGCTGATGTGGCCGTCTTCAGGAAGCGGATCGGCGGAATCGGTGATATTGAGGCCGAAATCGGTCAGGGGTTGGACGGTATGTTCAGAACGTGCGGCGGTATTTGAAGGGTCGGTCGGCTGATAACCGGAGGGGCGGAGATCGTACTGAACCTCGTAGCTGAGAGACCCGGTCGTGTGTGCTTCGACGGTTCCAAGCAGGACATAGCTGACGGCGCCTCCCGGCGGCAGCTGCGGCAGATCGCTGAGAGGTCCCAGCTGCAAGCCCATCGAGCAGATCGCGCCCGGAGACGGGAGACAACTCCACCGGAGGTTGACGAGGTCCGCCGGCGCAGCATCCGAGACCTGGGCCCCGGAGATTGTGTGGTTTCCGTTGTTCTGGATGATGATGTCGTACTCGTACTCCTCTCCGGGAATCGGATCGCTTCTTCCATCCTGAATCAGGACGACCGTGTCGGCATCGTTATCCAGGATCGAACACTCCCCCGTGGCCGACGCAGGTGAAATATCCGAGCTTTTCATGGCAATGGAAGCGGAGAGCGAAAAAGTCTCGACAGCCTCGTCTTCGGAATCATCGATCACGGGGACACTCACAACGGCGCTGGTTTCTCCGGGTGGAATCTGGACGTTTCCAGTGACGGCAACGTAGTCTTCTCCGGCCTTGGCGCTGCCGTCGACGGTGTGGTAAGACACGTAGATGGAATAGCTGCGGGTCTCCGAAAGTGTGACGTTGAAATCAGCAGTCCCCCGTGAGCCGTCGGCTTCGGCAAAGCTGAGATTGTCGACTGAAACGCTGAGGCTCTCAGTCTCATCTGACTGGGCCTGAAGCTGGGACGGTCCGAAGAAGCTGAAGAATAGAAGTGCGATTGCCGAAAAAACCAGCGTCCTTGTGAATGGACTCCCGAAAGCTGCCGTTTCCTTCCTGCCTCGTTCTTTCCTTCCTGTCGGTCCGATGGTGTTTTTCATGGTCCTGCCCTCCCGTTCAACCAGGACAATCGCAAGAGTCGTGCCAGCTGGAAAGTCAAGAGTCTCGGGTATTTCACACCACCGATTCGATCTCCGGATGTCCGGTATCCGGACGCTCTGTCCGATCGCCGGACAGAAGTTGGAGGGCTTTCCCGGGTCCTGATGGAGAGGGCTTCAATTTTTGTGACGCGCCTTCAGGCACGGCGACTGGTGTTTTCCCTCGATGGAGGCTTCTGGCCTCTGATCGGGGCGCTCCAAGGGGTGTTGCCGTGAAAGAAGAGACGGATCCCCCGTCTTAGGCTTCGCGGAAGAATAAACCCCGGCCTGGGCGCCCGGACTTGCTGAAGACACGGCTTTTCCATTGAGCGACGCCGGAGGCGTAGTCCGGCCTACGTTGAGATTCCGCGATTGAGGAAAAGCCGAATATGCGGTCCAGCCGGGATGCGAAAACCCGAAGCTGTTTCTGAAGAGCCCTTAGCTCCGGCTTTTCTCCACCCATACCGAGAGGGTTGAGAGGATGACTTCGGTTGCGGCCTCCATCCATTGCAGCGATACCCATTCGTTGATGGAATGGAAATTCTGGCCTCCGGCGAAGATATTTGGAGTCAACAGGCCCATGAAGGAGAGACGGGCGCCGTCGGTACCGCCGCGGATGGCCTGCTGCCTGGCCTCGATGCCGAGGCGTCTGACACCTTCAAGGGCGTATTCCAGCACCCGGGGATCCTCCTGGATCTTATAACCCATGTTGCGGTAGGACTCTTCGATACTGACGTCGGTGCTTGCCCCGGGGAAGCATTCGCCGACCTCCCGGATGACATCCTCGAGATGGGCTTCGCGCTCCTTGAGTTCTTCGACGGTGAAGGCCCGCACGAGGAATTTGACCTCGGCCGAACTGACGTCACCCGACATGATGTATGGGTGAAGATAGGACTCCCGGTCCTCGGTCGTTTCCGGGAGATGTTCCTCGTCCAGGCTTTCAATGACGGCGGCGGCAAAACGCAGGGCGTTTGTCATCTTCCCTTTGGCATAGCCGGGATGAACATCATGGCCCTTGATTTTCAGTACGGCGCTGTCGGCGCAGAAGGTCTCGTCCTCGATCTCTCCGAGGTCGGAACCATCCAGGGTGTAGGCGTAGTCGGCCCCAAAGGCCTCAACGTCGAAATGTTCGGTGCCCCGACCGATCTCCTCGTCGGTGGTGAAGCCGACCCGGATCTTCGGACGCGGAACATCCGGATGGTCGATCATCCACTGGAGAGCGGTCATGATCTCGGCGATTCCGGCCTTGTCGTCGGCGCCGAGAAGGGTTGTGCCGTCGGTGTGAATAATGGTGTGCCCGATGCACTTTGAGAGATTCGGATTGTCTTCGACCTTGAGAATGACATCATCGCTGATCTGGATGTCCGAGCCGTCATAGTTTTCGATCAGCTGAGGATTGACATTCTTTCCGGAGGTCCCGAAATAGGTGTCCATGTGAGCCAGAAGGCCGATCGTCGGGAGGTCCGCCTCCAGGTTCGAGGGAAGGGTGGCGAAGACGTATCCCCACTGATCCATCTTCACGTCCTCCAGTCCAAGGTCCTTCAGCTCACCCTCGAGCAACCGGGCCAGATCCTTCTGTTTTTCGGTCGACGGGCTGCTGCTGCTTTCCTCGTCGGACTGCGTGTCGACCTTGACGTAGCGGAGAAAGCGCTCGAGAAGCGCTCTGGAATATTCCTGATTGAGTTTTCCTGCCATTTGAATGCCTCCTTCGGCGCAGCAGTCTAACAGCTCTTGAATTTTCAGGCAGGTCGGTTCATAGTGGCTGTCCTGATATGGAGGTATGAGATGTCGATGACAATGAAAAAGCTGATGGCTCTGAGCATGAGTATCCTGGCGACCTGTGCATGTGCGGCCCAGTCCGCGCCGGAGAAGGCGGACTCCGCCGGAAAGTCGGAGATCGTGGCCCGCATGGGTGATCGTGTTATCACCGCGGCTGAACTGGAAAAAGCAGCGGGCGGAACACTGATGAAGCTGCGGCAGCAGATGTATGAAGCGAAGAAAAAGGCCCTTGAGAAATATGTCTACGATCTGATGGTCGACCAGAAGGCTGCGGCCGAAGGCATTTCCCGGGACGAATGGCTGAAGAAGAACCTGGAATCCCAGATTCCGAAGCCTTCGGAAGAAGAGATTAAAGCAGTGATGGAGCAGTATCGCTCCCGTCTGGCCAAGGATGACGACCAGGCAAGAAACCAGGTGATAACCTATCTGAGTCAACGTGCAAGGCAGGGGGCCGAGGCCGCACTGCAGAAGAAGCTGGAAGCCGAAGCCGGTCTACAGATCCTGCTGCAGCCGCCGCGTCTTTCGCCGAAGGTGGTCGAACATAATCCGACCCGGGGCCCCGAAGATGCACCGGTGACCCTGATCGAATACACGGATTTCCAGTGCCCCTTCTGCGGTCGGGCCCAGGCGACCCTTGAGGCATTGAGGGAGCGCTACGGAAACAGGATCCGTTTCGTCTTCAAAAATCTCCCTCTCGGAATGCATCAGAACGCCCGCTTTGCGGCAGAAACAGCGATGTGTGCGAAAGATCAGGGGAAATTCTGGGAGTTGCACGACTGGCTTTTTGCTCACCACACTGAACTGGATCAGGAGCACGTGATGAAGCAGGCTGAAGAGATGGGCCTCGATGTCGAGGCGTTGAAATCCTGCCTCGACAAGAAGCTTCATTCCTCCGAGATCAATCAGGATATCGAGGAAGCCGGGGGCTTCGGGATTACCGGTACTCCGGGTTTTGTCATCAATGGTCGGCTGATTACCGGTGCTCAGCCAGTGGAGAACTTTGAATCGATCATCAACGAGGAACTCAAGATGCGCGGTGTGAGCATTCCACCCAAGCCTGAGAAGAAGGTGGAAGAGAAGGGAGCCCAGCAGCCCGCATCTCAGGTCAGGGTGCAGAAAAAGGTACCGAAGGCGGGTTCCTGAGTCCAATCCGAGCTGAAACTCAGAACGGGGGCGAATGCCCCCGTTTTTTTTGTTCGTGGCCGGGATTCTCCTTGTTTTTTTGAAATGTTATGAGAGAATCATCAGGATGGATTATTTTGAGAAACCGTCTCAATTGGAGGTCCTTGTGAAGATCCTGAGGAAGGCCGTGCTGCTTTTTCTTTGTTGCGTGACGGCGGGTCCGGTGTTTTCGGCTCAAAGGTGGGTGGCCTTCGACCGCTCGACCGCAGCCGAGGAAATTGCTGTCGAGATCAGCCGGAGTTCGCCCTCGGTGCTTGAGGTGGAAATTGAGATCCCGGGGATCACCCTGGAGAAACTCAGCCATGAGGGTGTGGAGTACACCATGGTCGGGATTCCCGGCGCGGGCCAGCTCGGAGAGCTGGGAACGCCCCTGCTCCCGGCATTCCGGCGATTTGTCGAAATTCCGGAAGATGCGAGCATTCACACTCGGGTGGATGTCCTCGACTGGAAGGATCTCAGCCTGGCGGCATATGGGATGCCCGGGACACTCTATCCGGTGCAGCGCCCTCTGCCGAAATGTGACGGTGAAGAAGCCCGAAACTGGCGCTTCGAGTACCGGGATAAGGCCTATCAGGGTCTGGTAGCCCCTGAGCTGGTCTCGGTCGAGCATCCGGTTTTCCTGAGAGACCACCGGATGGTGAAGACAACGATTGCTCCGGTGCGCTATGACGCGAACAACGGCGCCTTGAAGATTGCCCGGCGGATTCGTGTTCACTTGACTTTTGAAGGCGGCGATCTCCGGGGAACGAATGATCGCAAGGACCGTCTGTCGTCGCGAGCCTTTGACTCCTTCCTCTCGGGCGCCAGCCTCAACCTGAACTTCAGCGGCGATCCCTCCAGGGCGGCCGAATGGCATTATCCCAATGACGCTCCGGTCGAGTTTCTGATCATTACACCGCCCTCGCTGGAGTCGGC
>JANTFG010000109.1 GCA_024763555.1 Thermoanaerobaculales bacterium | reverse complement strand
GAGTCCATCCCTCAGAGTCGGAATCAGGGTGCTGACTTCCCGGGTGGCGCTGATTCTGGGATTGAGCAGGAGATCGGCGTTGGGTCCTTCGACGTCGCAGTCGAGGAAAGTCAGGGGCCCTTCCTGGGCCCAGACAAGAGCGAGGGAGGTGGCCAGTGTGGTCTTTCCCGTTCCACCCTTGCCGCTGGCGACCGCGATTTTCACCGGGGCTCCCCGGGAAGGGCGGCTTCAGAGAGTTCTCCCCGCCGGAAGGCCTCGATGGTCTCGCGGATCGTACCACGGGCGCCGTTGTAGACCCGGACGCCGCCTGCCGCGAGAACCTCCAGCGCCTTGGGCCCGCAGTGACCGGTCAGGAGGGCCTCGGCGCCGGCGGAAGCGATGAGGCTGCCGGACGCGATGCCCACGCCGTGGGCGTCCTGTGCTTTCGAATTGGAGATGACTTCCGGCTGCATGGTCTCGGTGTCAACAAGAACAAAATATTCAGCCCGGCCGAAGCGTTCGTCGATCGGGGAGTCCAGAGTCTCGCCATGGGCGGTGATGCATACTTTCATTTTATGACCTCGGGATTGATTTCATTGATCAGAATGGCGGCTGTCGACCGCCAGGGTTCTCTCCGATATTTGGTCGAGGGCTACTCTCTACTTCTTCTCTGAGAGTTCCTCGATGCGGCGCGTGATGGCTTCCATTTGAGTCTTGAGGATCTCGGCTTCTGCCTCTAAGGCGCTCTTTTCGTCGGCTTGAGAGTAGGGCGCGATCCAGGCGGCAGGGCCAAATCCCCTTCCGCCTCCACGACCGAAGCCCATGCCCGGCCTAAAGCCGCGTCCCATGCGCCGGCCCATCCCGCCTCCAAAGCCACCTCCGAAGCCGCCGGCAAAGCCGGCCTGGCTATTTCCGGCGCAGAATCCCGCGCCGCGTCCGGTCATCGGTCCCATTCCCATCGGTCCTCTTCGGTCTCCACGTGGCATGTTCATTTCTCCTTTCAGCTTTGGTCGTTTTTTCGCTGAGTTTGCTGTGTCTTCTGATGATGTACCGAGCCCTCCCGGAGCAGGGCGCTCCCACAGGAGGGACATCGCTGTTTCATGCAGGGGACTCCCGGCGTGTGTTCCGCACGAAAACCGCATTTCGGGCAGATGCAGGCGCCCGAGGAACCAAGGCCCTGTCCGTCACCCCGTCCGAGGCCCCTGGCGATACCCGCCGCGCGACCTCTGCCCATTCCAGAACCACGTCCTTTTCCGTTTCCACGCATCTCGAAGCTCCTTTCCAGACCTTCAACCGGTCTCGCTTCAAGGGTGTTGCCACCCACTTACGAACATATACCCAAAAAGAATTCTGTCAAGGGATAGATTTTGTCCGGACTACGGCCGAGGATTGACTGAGGTACATGAACCGAGGGAGAATCGTATGAGAAGCTTTCTGGAAACTGCTGAGGAGGTCCTGATGAGGCGTGTCGACAGGGGGGATCCGGATCTTGTTGAATTTCGGGGACGGGGTTTCTCCGGCCTCCTTCCCGCCGGGATCCTGATGATCCTCTCCGCAGCTTTTATCCTGGCTTTCACAAGCGGTTATTTTGGAAGCTTCGAAAAGCTCACGCGGAATCTTCGAAATGGGCTGAACGGGACGGCCCTGCTGCTGTTCCTGTTCGGGATCGTCTTTTCGGGCTGGAGGAAGGGTCTGCTCATTGACGGGCGAGGGAAGACGATGGCGACCTGGTCAGGTCTCTTCGTCCCAATGTTGAGAAAAGCGGTTTCGCTGGAAAACGTGTCCGTGGTCTCTTTGACGAAAGAAGTCCGGAGGCGGAAAAATTCTTCAGTCACCGTCTTTCCTGTAAAGCTCACACGGGAGGGTGGGGAAGAACTGCAGATCTTCCAGGGGAAGGACTATGTCCTTTCGCGCCGGATCGCCGAGAGTGTGGCGAAGGCGATCTACCGCCCGATGAAAGACTCTTCCTCGGGTGAGGTCGTGCTCCGCCAGGCGGATCATCTCGACGAAAACCTCAGGGAGCGCGTGCGCCGGATGGACTGGAGTGTCGAGGTGAAACCGCGTCCGCTGGAGATGAGGTCGCGCGTTGAAGAAAAATCGGGAGGGATTGTCATATTCCTGCCGGGCCTGCCCCTCGGAATTCGGATCGCGATCAACGTGCTCGTGCTCCTGATTGCGGGGGCTGTCGCCTTCTTTTTCTTCGGCGCCTCGGTTTTCTCCGCCGAGGGCCTGGCGCCGGCTGAGAGTGTTCTCGTGAAGGTCTTTCCGGCACTCTTTGTCCTGATACCACTTGCCCTTGTCCTGAATCGAATCCGCCTCTTTGCCAGGCCCGTCGAGATCCGGGCGGATGGGAGTCGTCTCGAGTTCAGGGAGGGCCGAATGCGGAAGGAGATCCCTGCGGATGAACTCGAGGAGCTGAATCTCGCGGGGCGGGATATCGGCGCCTTCTTCCGGCAGAGAATGGACGGAAAAATGGAGATCAATCCGGAAATGCTGGACCGGCCGGAGGGCTCGGAATATATCGCGAGGGAGGGAAGCGGTCCGGTGGTTTCCCCGGCACTGGCAGGGCTTCTCAGGGCGGTCGGAACCCTGGCGCCCAATTCCCTGTCGATTTATGCCCGAAGCGATCGAGCCTCGATCGAATTCGGGGCGGGTTTGTCGAAGGAAGAGCTGGAGTATCTCTACTCCGTACTGTTGAGCCTTCTGGCCGCTTGAATGAGCGGCGGGGATTTCGATTCCTTCCTTAAGATCTGATGGTATAAGACTCAAATATATGCTGTCTGATCCAAAATATAACTTGACAACAGGCCGCTCAGATTCTATATTATCAGCACGCCCCTGGAGGGCGGTGTGGAATGAAGGAGGTCGGAAATGACCATGGAACAACTGACACAGAAGAGTAGAGAGGCCCTGCAGGCCGCTCAGACTCTCGGAGTTCGCCTGGGCCACCAGGAAGTCGACGTCGATCATCTGGCCCTGGCGCTGATCGAGCAGGAAGGCGGCCTGATGCCCAGGTTGCTGGAGCGGGCGGGAATCGCTGTGGAGGGGCTCAAGCGGAGCCTGGAAGCGGAACTTGAGAAACGCCCGAAGGTTTCCGGCCCGGGAGCCGAGGCCGGCAAAATTATGATTACGCAGGCATTGCAGAAGGTTCTGGTCGCCGCGGGCGACGAGGCCAAACGCCTGATGGATGAATATATCTCAGTGGAGCACCTGGGCCTGGCCATTCTCGATACCGGCGCCTCGACGGCGGCGGGTCGGCTCCTGACCCAGTTCGGGCTCAGCAGGGACCGCTTCCTCGAGGTTCTCACGGCGGTTCGCGGAAACCAGCGGGTGACTTCGGACAATCCGGAAGAATCCTACGAGGCGCTGGAAAAATATGGAATCGACCTTGTCTCCCAGGCCCGCGCCAATAAACTGGACCCGGTCATCGGCCGGGATGCGGAGATTCGCCGCGTGATCAGGATTCTCTCGAGAAAGACAAAGAATAACCCGGTACTGATCGGCGAACCCGGGGTCGGGAAGACGGCGATTGTCGAGGGCCTGGCCCAGAGGATCGTCCGGGGGGACGTTCCGGAGTGGTTGAAGGATCGCGCGGTTTTCTCGCTGGATATGGGATCGCTCCTTGCCGGGGCGAAGTACCGGGGAGAGTTCGAGGAACGTCTCAAAGCAGTGCTTTCCGAGGTCAAACGTTCTGAGGGACGGGTCATTCTCTTCATCGATGAGTTGCACAATATCGTCGGCGCCGGAAAGACCGAGGGCTCGACCGATGCGGGAAATCTCCTGAAACCGATGCTGGCACGGGGAGAACTGCACTGTATCGGCGCCACCACCCTGGATGAGTATCGCAAGCACATTGAGAAAGACGCTGCGCTGGAGCGTCGATTCCAACCGGTTCTCGTCGAGCCGCCTTCGGTCGAGGACACGATCTCGATCCTCCGTGGCCTCAAGGAACGCTACGAGGTGCACCACGGAGTACGGATCCAGGACAATGCGCTGGTTGCGGCGGCTACCCTGTCGAACCGCTATATTTCGGACCGTTTCCTGCCCGACAAGGCCATTGATCTCGTCGATGAGGCCTCGGCCATGATCCGTACCGAGATCGACTCCATGCCCCAGGAGCTGGACGAAATTCATCGCCGGATCATGCAATTGCAGATCGAGGAGGCAGCCCTGAAGAAGGAGAAAGACAAGGGCTCGAAGGAGCGTCTCAAAGCCCTTCGGAAGGAGATGGCCGATCTCGAGGAGAAGGAGCGCGAGCTGCGCGCCCGCTGGGAGGATGAGAAATCCGCCATCGAGAAAGTTCGGAACCTCAGGGAGAAGATCGAAGAGACGAGGCGTCGTCTGGAGGAAGCAGAGCGGAATGCAGATCTCAATGCGGCGGCCGAGCTCAAGCATGGCGTTCTTCCCCGCCTGGAGAGCGAACTGAAGGCGGAAGAATCCCGTCTGGAAAACGAGGAACGAGAACATTCCCTGTTGCGCGAGGAGGTGACGGAGACCGAGATTGCAGAGATTATCTCAAAATGGACGGGAATACCCGTGACCCGCCTGGTCGAGGGCGAGCGCGAAAAGCTCCTTCGCCTCGACAGCATTCTGCATCGGCGTGTGATCGGGCAGGATGAAGCTGTACAGCTGGTGGCCGATGCCGTCATCCGGGCGCGCTCCGGGATCAAGGATCCCCGCAGGCCGATCGGCTCCTTCATCTTCCTTGGACCGACGGGAGTCGGAAAGACGGAGCTGGCGAAAACCCTGGCGGAGGCTCTCTTCGATTCCGAAGAGAGCATGGTGCGGATCGATATGTCGGAATACATGGAAAAATTCGCCGTGTCCCGTTTGATCGGGGCGCCTCCGGGCTATGTCGGCTACGAGGAGGGCGGTCAGCTGACGGAAGCCGTGCGACGCAAACCCTATTCCGTGATTCTCTTCGACGAAATCGAGAAGGCCCACCAGGATGTCTTCAACGTCCTGCTGCAGATTCTCGATGACGGCCGCGTCACCGACTCCCAGGGTCGAACGGTGGACTTTAAGAACACCGTCATCATCATGACCTCGAACATCGGTTCGCAGTTCCTGTTGGAAGGTGTTGATGAGAGCGGGGAGATCAGCGAGGCTGCGAGAGAACAGGTCATGGGGCGGCTGCGCGGGCATTTCCGTCCGGAGTTTCTCAATCGCGTCGACGACATCATTTTCTTCACTCCCCTCAACATGAAGGAGATTCGCAAAATTGTCCTCCTGCTGGTTGAGGAGCTGAGGCTCCGTCTGAAGGAGCGTGGGATCAGACTCGAACTGGAAGAAACTGCCGTCGATCTGGCGGCGCGGGAGGGCTATGACCCGGTCTATGGCGCCCGACCCTTGAAGCGTTTTCTGCAGCATCGGCTCGAGACGCAGATTGGTCGCGCCATGATTTCCGGGGAAGTCTTACCGGGCTCGAAGATCTCTGTCGGGGTCCGGGACGGGGAATTCGAGGTGAAGATTCTCCCGCCGGAGCAGCCTGTCGAGAGCTGAGTCGAAATGAGGGCTGAGGACTCCCCTGGATTTTCCGGGGGAGTTTTTTCTTCCGTGGTGCCGTTCCCCAGTCTCCGGTAGAATGGCTACGAGTTTGAAAGAGAGGTCTTGCCTGTGAAGAATATTGCGATTGGTTGTGTCGTCCTTCTCCTCCTGGGGATTTTGATCGTCGGCGGAATGGTTATGAGTTCCTATAACCGGCTGGTCTCCACGGAAGAGGCAGTTGATTCCGCCTGGGCCCAGGTGGAGAACGTCTACCAGCGCCGGGCGGACCTCATTCCCAATCTTGTGAAGACCGTTCAGGGTTCCGCCGACTTCGAGCAGGAGACCTTGAACCAGGTCGTTGAGGCGCGGGCGAAGGTCGGCAGCGTGCAGATCTCCGGACCGCCCGACGCGGCGCAGCTTCAGGCCTTCCAGCAGGCCCAAACGGGGCTCTCTTCGGCCCTCTCCCGCCTGCTGGTGACGGTGGAAGCCTATCCGGAGATCAAGTCCACCCAGAATTTCAGGGACCTCCAGGCTCAGCTTGAAGGCGCGGAAAACAGGATCGCGGTCGAGCGAAAACGCTACAACGAGGTCGCCCAGGCCTTCAATACGCTGCGGAGACGTTTCCCGACCAATCTCATCGCCGGGATTTTCGGTTTCAATGAGCCGAAACCCTATTTCAAATCCGATGAGGGTTCCTCGAAAGTTCCGGAAGTGAATTTCGAATGAGAAGGGATCTGAAGAGACTTTTCAGCCCGGAGGATCTGGAGGCGATCCGGAAGGCTACGGCCGATGCCGAGGGGCGGACCTCGGGTGAGATCGTACCTGTCGTGGTGTCCTCCTGTACCGACACGGGGGAAGCCGCCTGGAAGCTCGTTGCCTTCGGGGCGATGCTCCTGCCGGTGATTGCCGCCTTTGTTTTCGGCGAGCTTGACCTGTGGAGCGAGCACATGGCATGGTGGATCGCGGTTCCAGCCATTATCGGAGGCGCCCTCGGATCGCTTGTCGCCTATCTGTGCCCATCCTGTCTGCGCCTGCTGATGAGTCCCGAGGATCTCGAGGCTTCGGTGATGTCACGGGCCCGGCAGGCCTTTCTCGAAGAGGAGGTCTTTGCGACCCGGGAGCGTACGGGGATTCTGATTTTTCTGGCGCTTTTCGAGCGGCGTGTCGTCGTCCTGGGCGATGAGGGGATCAATCGCGCCGTCAGGCAGAAGGAGTGGCAGGGGATCGTCGACGAGCTGGTCGAGGGAGTTCGCTCGGATCGACCGGCGGAAGCCCTGATTCGGGCGATCGGCGAATGCGGCAATATTCTGAGGACCCACGGGGTGGAGATTCGCCCGGATGACAGCAACGAGCTGGCCGATGGCTTGAGGATGGAGGATCACTGATGCGCAGGAAGATTCTTCTACTCGGTGTTCTCCTCCTGTCGTTCGGTTTGGTATCGGCGAAAGATGTTCCCTACCTTGGGGGCCGCGTCAATGACACGGCCGGGATGCTGGATCCGGCGACCCGCGAAGATCTGGAGAAGAAGCTCGAATCCCTGGAGGGGGAGACGGGCGCCCAGGTCGTGATTCTGACGGTGGAATCTCTCGATGGTGAGGTTCTGGAAGACTATGCCATCAAAGTCGCCTCGACCTGGAAGCTCGGACAGAAGGGACAGGACAACGGGCTCCTGATGCTCATCGCGAAACAGGAGCGGCGAATCCGCATCGAAGTCGGCTATGGTCTGGAGGGCGTGATTCCGGATGCGCGGGCCAAGCAGATCATCGACGGGATCATGACCCCGGCTTTCAAGAAGGGTGATTTCAGTGGAGGCGTATCAGGAGCGGTAGAGACGATCGGGAGACTGATCCGCGGGGAGGCGGTCGAGATCCCGAAAGGGGGTGCGACCCCGGGCCAGGCGATATTTGCCAGACTGATGGCCGGATTGATTTTCTTTTTTGTGATCGGGATCTTCAGTATCCAGGCAATTTTCGGGAAGGGTGTGGGTGCGTGGTTCCTGTACTTCTTCCTGATGCCCTTCTATGGAGTGTTTCCTTTCGCGATTTTCGGGGTCTGGGGCGGTCTGCTCTTCCTTTCCTGGATTATTGGATTCCCGATCCTGCGACGGATGACCTGGCACAGCAACTGGGGCAGGCGATTCCGGGAGACCCACACGGGTCTGGTTCATTTTGCGACCACTTCAGGGTCTTCGGGCGGGGGTGGCGGCTTCTCCGGTGGAGGCGGCTCTTTCGGGGGCGGCGGCGCCTCCGGAGGCTGGTAGGAGATGGCGAAGAAGGGATCGCTGACCACAACGCACCTCGTGGTCGCGGTGCTTGTGGTCGTGGTGGTCAACGCTCAGCTGAGCTGGTGGATCATTTTCTTCCTCAGGGAAAATCGAAATACTCTGGAGCTGAAGCGCCAGGTGCTGAAGCTCAAATGTCGTGAGGCCGCGGTGGAAATGGAGGCAAAATTGGCCGCGATCCACCGCCAACTGGACCTCTTTCTCGCCTCTGAGCCGGAGGCTGCGGCGAAGGCGCCTGAACCGATCGAGTCCTGGGTCCTTGTGAGCCCTCGTGCCGACTGTGGATTGAGCCGTCTCGAGGGAGATCAACTGATGATCAGCTCGAGTTATGAGGATGGCTGTGTCGAGGCTGAGGTCAATTCAGCCTGGGTGAGTTCTCTTCTTCGACTGGACGGCCCTGTTGAAGTTCGTCCGGCCGGGAGGAAATCGACTCTGAAAATGCCCTCGGTCTCCTGTCCGGCGCCTTTCGAGGATCGACTCATCTCGCCGAGGACCAGCGAATGGGAGGGGATTCTCAAGCTCTACCGTCGGCGGATTACGATGATGGTCTCTGAGGGAAGCTTCTTTGCCCTGATGCTCCTGATTCTCGTGGCCCTCCTGTGGCGGACCCTGAGGCGGGAAATCTCCCTGGAGAAGGAGCATCGGAATTTCCTGTCGGCGGTGACCCACGAGCTGAAATCACCCCTGGCGGCCATGAGGCTCTCTCTTGAAACGGTACTGAGAGGCCGGGCGGACAGTGGGGCCAGCGTCCGCTTCCTTGAAAATGCGCTTCAGGATGCGGAGCGCCTTCAGGACCTGGTGGAAAAGGTGCTTGAGGTGACTCGATTCACGCGGAAGGGCGGCGCCCTGAGCCGACAACGGCTGAATCTCAGCGAGGTCGTTGAAGAGGCGCTCCGGCGTTTTTCCAGACGGACGACCGCAGCCGGTGCCATCCTCAATGGAGAGATCGATCCGGCAATCGAGGCCGAGGTCGATGAGGAAGCCTTTTCCATTGTTATTTCCAACCTTCTGGAAAACGCGCTCAAGTACGGTGGCACGATCCCGAGGATTGATCTCAGCCTGCATCTCGTAGATGGACAGGCCGTGCTCGAAGTTGCCGATAACGGGCGCGGAATCGCAACGGAGGATGTACCCTTGGTCTTTGATCGTTTCTGGAGGGCCGGCGATGAGATGACCCGGACCACCCAGGGAACCGGTCTCGGACTCTTTCTGGTGCGCCAGATCGTCGAGGCGCACCGTGGATCCGTCGAGGTCAGGGCCACAGGGCCGAATGGGTCGATTTTCAGAGTCACTTTGCCCCATGCCCGGCTGGAGGAGGAGGTCAGATGAAGAAACATATTCTGATTGTTGAGGACGAGGAACATCTCGCCGAGGCGCTCTCGCACAACCTCCAGTTCGAGGGCTATGCGACAACGACCGCTTTTGACGGAGAACAGGGACTCAAGCTGGCCCAGTCCATTCATTTCGATCTCATTGTGCTGGATATCATGATGCCGAAACTGGATGGGCTCGAGGTCTGCCGGCGGCTTCGTGCCTCCGGATCACGGGTGCCGGTGCTGTTTTTGACGGCGAAGGCCTCAGATGCGGACCGCGTCCTGGGCCTGAAGATCGGTGCGGACGACTACATGGCGAAGCCCTTCCTCCTCGAGGAGCTGATCCTTCGAATCCAGGGGATTCTCCGGAGGCAGGACTGGTATCGCTCGGCCCCGGAGGAGCAGGAGATCTTTCGCTTCGGGGAGAACGAGGTCAATTTCCTGACCTACGAGGCGAAATCCGGAGGGAAAAATATTTCGCTGACCGAGAAAGAGTGCATGCTGATGAAACTGCTGGCCGAGCGAAGAAACCAGGTGGTCTCCCGCGAGGAGATCCTGGAAAGGGTCTGGGGATACAAGTTCTCGACCTCGTCCCGGACCATCGATAATTTCATCGTCCGTCTGAGGAAGTATTTCGAGCCCGATCCCAGGGCGCCGCGGTATATTCACTCCGTTCGCGGGGTCGGCTACCGCCTGAGCGTCGAGGAGTAAGCATGCCGCTCAGTCGTCACCGGGTCCTGTTGGCACTCATCCTGCTCGGGAACGCCGTGGCCTTTGCGGGGGTGGATCCGATCACTCAGGCGATGACGGCTCTTCTGGGTGTGGCCCTGGTCTGGGATCTCAAGAAGTTTCCACCGGTGCCGAAGACGATCCGGTACCTGCTGATCGCGCTGGGCGGCCTCTGGCTTCTTCAGCTGCTTCCCCTGCCCGCGATGCTGAGGGTCCTTCTGCAGCCGGGTTTTGCCTCGGTCATGAAGCCGGGTTGGGCATCTCTCTCACTGGCGCCGTGGAGAAGCATCGAGTTGGGGGGACATCTGATCCTTCTGTTCATTCTGGCCCTGATCGCCTCGAGAATGGCGGGGACGCGTTCGGGCCTTCCGGCCCTGATGCTCCTGATCGGTGCCACCGGCGTTCTCAGCGCTGTTCTCGGACTGATTACCGAAGGTGCGGATCCGTCGAAAGTTCTTTTTTTCCGGGCCAATGTGCAGGGTGGGGGACCCTATGGCGCTTTTGTAAATCACAATCACTTCGCGCAGGGGATGGAGATTTCCCTCCCTGCGATTATGGTTCTCATGGCCTTTGCCCTGCGCCGTCTGCCGATGCCCGGGGCCATGCGCCAGAAGGCGGCCATTGGTCTTCTCGGGAGCTTCGTCGGTCTTGGCGTTGGTTTTGGCGCCCTGTTGCGATCGGGTTCCCGAGGCGGGGCCCTCTTTTTCCTGCTCGCCCTGCTGATCACGGCGCCCATGTGGAGGAGGAGTATCGGAGGAGGGAAAATCTGGCTCCGCTGGCCCGTGATTATTGCTCTGGTGCTCCTTGCCGGCAGTCTCGCGGCAACTCGCCTGCCGGACCTGAGGGAGAGGATGTCCACATTATTTCTGGTTGAGGGCGTGCAGGGGAATTCACGTCTGGATTACTGGGATGCGACGCTCAAATCATTTCGTCGCGCTCCGCTGATCGGATCAGGAGCCGGGAGCTATCCCTACGTCATATCAATGGATAAACCGGCGACGGGTACGATGATCCTGGAACAGGCTCACAATGACTACCTCGAGTGGCTCTCGACGACGGGGATTCTCGGCGCCGCAATTGGTCTCGGCTTGATCATTGCGATGATCATGATGCTGCAGCCGGGTCGAGTTCGCCGGCTTCGGGGCGACTATCGCTATCCGCTGGCCGGCGCTTCGGTTGCGCTGCTTGCAACGGCCTTACACGAGTTGATCGGATTCGGTCTTCAGACGCCGCTCAACCGATACATGCTGGCCCTCTGGATCGGGTTGATCTGGGGAATGGCTCATCGCTTCAAGGAGACCGGGCGAAGCCGGAAGGAGGCGGCGGATGAACTCTGAAACCCGGGAGATGCCCTCCATCACAACCGCGGAGATCGATGCCCACCTGAGGAAAATGCGAGG
>JANTFG010000108.1 GCA_024763555.1 Thermoanaerobaculales bacterium | reverse complement strand
TACCCTCGATGGTGGCTTCGATGCTCGATCGGGGCGCCGGAGAGCTGAGCCGGATCGGCTTTGCCGGGGAGCTGGAAAACCACGGCATCAGTTTCGATATCATCCACTCCTCCTCTTCGCCCTCGCTGGTATTCCTCGTGGCCCAGGGTCTGGCCGAAGAGGCCGGGAGAATGTTTCGACTACTGGCCCTCGTGCTGAAACAACCCCGTTTCGACCCGGAGGAACTGAGCAAGCTCAAAGAGCATATTCGGGGAATTCTGAAATGGGAACGCTCCGAGCCCGCACGTCGTGCCTCGGCTGCTTTCTCACGCCTGATCTATCCCGAAGGCCATCCCCACCATCGCCGGAAGATTGAAAAACGTCGAGTCGATCTCGACGCTCTCTGTCCCGAGCATCTCCGGGTATTCCACGGGGATGTCTACGGTTCGGGGAGCCTTCGGATAGCTGTGGTCGGGGATATCGAAGAGAAATCCGTGGTCGAGATCCTCAGTTCCCATCTCGAGGACTGGAAGTTGGGCCGGGTGCAGAATCCGGATTGGCCCCCCGTGAGGGAAACGCCGGGGAACGAGCGTCGGATCGAGATTCCCGACCGGCCCAACCTCGAGGTCATCATGGGGCACGCGTCCAGCCTCCTGCGTTCGGATGAAGACTACATTCCGGCGCAGCTGGCCAATGCCTGCCTCGGGCAGTCCACCCTGACCTCAAGGCTGGGTCTGGCGGTGCGGGATCAGGCGGGGCTGACCTACGGCATCAACAGCTCTTTTCAGGCGCTGATCGAGGTCCCCGGCCCCTGGCAGATCAACATGGGAGTCTCAGCCGGGAATCTCGAGGCCGCTCTCAAACTCAGTCGGGAGACCATCGAGAGCTTTCTCCGGGACGGGCCCACCGAAGCCGAACTCGATGACGAGCGCCACAGCTGGGCGGGCTCATTCAAAGTCGGCATGGCGACGAATTCCGCCGTTGCCCGCCTGATCCTTCGACAGCTCATCGCGAATCGTCCGATGGAGGATTTGGACGAAATGCCGGAGCGAATTCTTTCCTGCAGCAGGGAGGAGTGTTTCGAAGCCATGCGCCGCCATCTCCATCCCGAAAAGATATCCATCGCCGTTGCGGGAAGCTTGAAAAACTGAGAAACGGCCTGTTCTTCCCCCGGTCTCTCAAGCTCCTGTGCTAGCCTTTGAGGATGAAGAGCTCTCGCGACATCGGGTCTGATCCCGGGAAGCAGAGGAGTTCCCTGCCCGCCCGGAAGGAACTCTTCCTCCTCATTGTCATTCTGCTCTTCGGTCTCGGATATCGGGGTGCTTACCTGGTTGAGCTTTCCGGGAATCCGGAACTCAAACACCCGCCGGTGGACGAGGGTTTCAACCTCTACTGGGCACGAGGTCTGGCCACCGATGACTGGAGTCTGCCCCCGGATGCGCTGGGGCGGGACCCGAAGATCTCTGAAAGATCCTATCTCAGGCCGCCCGGCTATGCTTTCCTGCTCTCCGCGATCTATCGTTTGTGCGGCGGAGATCCACTGGGAATGAGAGCGGTGCAGATGTTCTTCGGACTGCTGAATCTCCTCCTGGCCTATGGTCTCGGTCGGCGATTGATCGGCGCCCGGGGCGCCCTGCTCTGGGCTGCTCTGATTGCCCTCAGCTGGCCCTTGCTCTACTTTGAGGGCGGACTCAACGCCTCGGTCTTTCTCATCACCCTGTCCTTTCTCCTGTGTTTTGTCCTCAGGCGGCTGGTTGTCGAAGCGCGATGGCAGGATGCTGTTTCGGGCGCCGTACTGATCGCTTTGATGGCCCTTCTGAGGGCCAATATCATGCTTGTTGCTCCTTTCCTGCTGCTTTGGGGTGTGTGGGTTTTGAAAGGCCGGACGGCGATGAATCGGCTCCTTTCGCTGGCCGTAGCGGCGCTGGTGGCCGGAGCGCTGACTCTGGCGCCGACGACGATCCGGAACGCTGCGGTCGAGGGCGCCTTTGTGCCGATTTCCGCCAATGGAGGATTGACCCTGTACCACGGGAACAACGAGGATTCCACGGGGATTTCCACCAGCCAGGTCGGCTCACTCGGCCTGCTGACCTCCCCCTGGGCCGTCCCCGACATCATCGGCCGGGTCGAGAAGGAGGAGGGCCGATCGCTCAGTTTTTCCGAGGTGTCGGCAATTCTGGGTCGTCGGGCCCTGCGCTGGATGCGAGAGAACCCGGGTCGGGAGCTACGGCTTATCGCCAGGCGTTTCATCCTCTTCTGGGGGCCGGATCCCATCGCTCACAACCATGTCCCGGCCGCAGATCGGATGGAGTCGAAAGTACTTCGGCTGATGCCGATCTCCTTTTCGACTGCTGCCGGAGGCGCTCTGATCGGTCTCCTGGCCCTCATCTCGTGGTGGCGCAGGAGCATCGGCCCCATGGAATGGACGATGCCGGGATCCACCGAATGCGGTCTCGCGATACTTCTGATGATCGCCGCGTGGTGTCTCTCCTTTCTCCCCTTTTTCGTCACCTCGCTCTACCGAACACCCCTGATTCCCTTCCTGCTCTTCGGGCTGGCTGCCGCCCTGCTGGAGATCGGGAGAAGCTTCAAAACCGGGAGGCCTGAGGCGTGGAAGTGGGCGACGGCCCTGGCCACAGCGATTCTCCTCGCTCATGTTCCGATCATCCGGGTTCCATCGGGCATGGCTCGGAGATGCTATGACCAGGGGCTGGCCTGGAGTCGGGAAGGAAAGCCGGAAGCAGCGCGCAGGAATTTCCTTCAGGCAGTCAAGCTCGATCCGAGCAATGCCGCGGCACATAATGCCCTGGGCAAGATTCTCCTTGATACCGGGGATCTCGAAGGGGCCCATCGCGAGTTTTCCAGCTCGATCGGGCTTCGGCCGCAGGATCCCGTTGCACGCTCGAATGTCGCCCTGGTCGAAGCCATCCAGGAAGAATGGGCCGAAGCGGAGCGGAATTACCAGTTGGCTCTGAGCGCAGCGCCTGCCCATGCCGACTGGTGGTTAACCCTCGGCATCTGCCGGGAACATCTTGGGCGATTCAGGGGTGCCGCCGCGGCCTATCAAGAGGCGATTGATCTCGCTGAGGAGAGCGGCAGGGCAGCCAACAATCTCGCCTGGCTTCTGGCCACCAGCCCCGATGTCGGCCTTCGGGATGGCTCGAGAGCCCTGATGCTGGCTCGAGAGCTGATCAGTCGGCAGGAGAATCCCGGAAATCTTGATACCTTTGCGGCAGCCCTTGCCGAGACAGGAGATTTCGAGGGGGCTGTGAAGATTGAGAATCGGGCTCTCGAAATGCTCGGCAATTCCCAGCCGGATCTGAGGGCTGAGATCGAATCCAGGCAGGAGCTTTTTTCCCGGCATCTGCCCTTCCGGGATGGGCATGAGACTGAATAGGGGCGGGAGGCCGGGTAGGGGAATCGAGGCCGAAACCGCCGAGTGATTCAGGTTTCTATGCGGGCTTCCGTCCCGCCCGGCGGCCTCCAGGTGGAAATTCAACCCGGAAAATCAAAAGCGCGTGTAGAATGCTCGGACCCGGGCCGATTCCCGGTGGAGGTCAGAATGAAGCGGTTCCTTATTTTCTTTTCAACACTTTTGCTGCTGAGCACACTCGCCTGCGGTGGTCCCGATGCCTCGAAAGGCGGTTCTGATGTGGCGGTTTCTTCGCATTCCGGAGGAGCGCTGAAGTGGTCCTCGGACTGGGACGGAGCATTGAAAAAGGCGCAGACGGAAGACAAGGTGGTCCTCGTCGATTTCTATGCCGACTGGTGTGTCTGGTGCAAGAAGCTGGAGAAAGACACCCTCTCCGACGGGGCCGTTGCCGCCTATCTCGGAGAGCGCGTTGTTCCGCTTCGCCTCAACGTCGATACCAACGGACGGGCACGTTCCAGGGAGTTTCGGGTCGATGGGCTGCCGACCCTCGTTGTTCTCAGTGCCGAGGGCCGTGAAATTGGACGAATTCCGGGTTATCTGCCTCCTGATGCCTTCCTGGAGAGAATTCAGGGTTTTCTGGGCTCATAGGCTTTGTCAGCTTCGGCTGAACCGGGTTTTCAGGGAGGAAATGACATGTCTCGAGTCCATTCGGGCATTCTGTTCAGGCTGATTATCTTCGGCATCCTCTTTCTAAGCAGTGCTCCGGCGAAGGCCCTGGAGCTGACGATCCTCCACACCTCGGATCTCCACGGCGCCGTCATACCGGATGCCGATGGGAGTCCCAGGCCGGGTTCGCTCGCCAGGGTCGGTTTCGAGATCGAGAAGATCCGGAAAGAGATCACTCACCCCATCCTGCTCCTGGACTCCGGGGATACCCTTCAGGGAACTCCCCTCGAGGAGTTTGTTCATGTTCGTAAGGGAGAGGAGAGTCCGACGATCGAGGTGATGAACCGGCTGGGTTACGAGGCCATGGCGGTGGGCAACCACGAGTTCAATTTCGGTCTCGGTCCCCTCAGGAGTGCGGAGAAGCAGGCCCATTTTCCCTTCCTTGCGGCCAACGCCCTTTTCGAGGATTCGGAAAAACCGGCTTTCCCGCCCTATAAAATCATGGAAATCGAAGGCCTCCGGATCGGGATCCTCGGTCTGATCACGCCCAATATCCCTGGATGGGAAGATCCTGAGAATTACCGGGGTCTTCGTTTCGAAGCGATGGATGAGTCGGCGAAGATCTGGGTTCCCAGGCTTCGTCATGAGGAAAACTGTGACCTCGTCATCGTGCTGGCCCATACCGGTTTCGAGGTCGATCCCGTTTCGGGGAAAGATGAGGGTACCGGGATTGAAAATTATGCCGACCGCCTGAGCCGGGTCCCGGGAATTGATGTCCTGTTGACCGGACATGTTCACCGGGATCTTTCTCCGATGCTTTATCACGGTGTGATTGTTTCCGAGCCCATGGCCCATGCACGGCGGCTGACCCGAATCGATCTCAAGCTTCAAAAGGAATCCGGTCACTGGAAAATCGAGGATTTCAGGGGCGAGAACATCAATGTTGACGACACGCCTGTGGATAAGGGGATCATCGCGGAGATGGCCGAGCGCCGCGACCGTGTGCTCGCCTTTCTGGCTCAGCCGCTGACGCAGGTCGACAGGCCGGTCAGTATCAGGAACTGCCGCCTTCAGGACTGTGCCGCCCTCGATCTCATCCATCAGGTTCAGCTTGAGGTTTCGGGAGCGGAGATCTCCATGGCCAGCCTCCTCAGCAACCGGACTCCAGACCTCGCTGCCGGTCCGGTGACCCGAAACTGGGTCAGCGCCCTGTACACCTATGCCAACAGCCTGAGAACGGTATCCGTCACGGGCGCCGAACTCATGGATATCATGGAGTATGCCTCTCGCTATTATGCGGGTCTCGACTGCAGCGGGAAGGGCCCCTGCCGTCTCGAGACCAATCCTGATGTGCGCCACTACAATATCGACAGTTTCGAGGGTGTGTCCTACCGGATTGATCCCACAGCCCCCGAAGGTCATCGGGTCTGGGACCTCAGGTGGCATGGGAAACCCCTTGATCTTCATCAGGAATTTACACTGGTCTGCAATAACTACCGGGCCGTCGGGGGTGGGGGCTTCCCCCACCTCAAGGGGAAGAAGATCCTGTGGCGTTCTTCCCGGTTGATGAGCGATCTCATCGCGGACGAGCTGTCGAAGCTGAAAGAGTGGACGGCGCTGGATGACGATAACTGGGTCATTGCGCCGAATCTGGGTGTTGGAAGGGATATTCAAGCGAATTGAAGGGTCTGCAAGTCTTGAAACAATCTCCGGGTGGGGGTACATTGTCAGAGTGCCTTCGGGCATCTTTTGGAGAGATTTTTGATGTGGCGAGGCTGAGCCCGCCAGGAAGGAGAGAGAGATGAGACGATTTATGTTTGGAGTTGGCCTGTTGGTGGTCGCGGCTTTGATCTGCGTTCCCCAGGCCGGGTGGGCTCAGAGTTCGCAGTCCACCGGACAGATCACCGGTTCCGTGATGGATAACGACGGGGGCGTTCTGCCGGGCGTAACCGTTGAGGCTCGGAACCCTGCAACGGGTTTCTCCCGTGCGGCGATTACGGATACCGACGGTTTCTACCGCCTCGACCTGCTGCCCTCGGGAACCTATGATGTCAAGGCTGTGCTGTCCGGTTTCCAGACCGAAGTGCAGCGAGCCGTTCAGGTCAGCCTGGGTTCTTCAGTCCGAATCGACTATAAACTTCACGCCTCGACCGTGGCCGAAGAGATCGTGGTCACCGCCGAAGCGCCGATCATCGAAACCACCAACCCCTCGGTGGCTTCGACCGTCGGTAACGAGCAGATTGCCAACCTCCCGCTTCAGGGGCGCGACTTCACCGATTTTGCGATCCTGACCCCCGGCGCGGTTGCTGCGGACAACAGCCAGCAGGGTGGTCGTGGTGGCCTCAATATTGGCGCCCGCGCCATCCAGAATTCCTTCAACATCGACGGTTCGAACTCCCAGAGCAACTTCTTCGGGGAAGAGCGGGGCGGCACGCGTCCTCCCTTCACATTCTCCCAGGCGGCGATCAAAGAGTTCCAGGTCGTCAAGTCCTCATACAACCTCCAGTTCAACTCCTCCGGCGGCGTCATCAACGCGGTGACGAAGTCCGGTACCAACGAACTCAAGGGTGAGGCCTTCTACTACTATCGTGACGACAGCTTCGTCGAGGAAGACGCCCGCGGTTTCGACTCCAACAACTTCGAACAGAAGCAGTTCGGTTTCGCCCTCGGGGGCCCGGTGATCAAAGACAAGCTCCACTTCTTTGTCTCCTACGACGGACAGCGCTACACCACGCCCTACCTTGCCGTCTTCCGCGATTTCCCGACGGATCGGACGGCCGAGTGGGAAGCCATGACGGGTCTGAACTATGCCAACGAGACCGGTGAAATCGACCAGACCAATGACGCCGACGTCTACCTGGCCAAGCTGGACTGGCAGCTCTCAGACAATAACCTGCTGACCATCCGTGACAACTATTCCAAGAATGAGGGTGAGAACCTGACCTCTTCCTATTCCAATACCGGACGTTCGAACAATGGTCTCGAGGAGAACAAGTTCAACTCCTTCGTCGCCTCCCTCAACTCGGTGATTTCGGAAGATGCCTTCAACGAGTTGATCGTGCAGGTGTCCAAGGAAGAGCGCCCCCGTACTGCGAACACGACGGAGACTCCCGAAGTCGGAATCTACCGCTACCGCGCCGCCTGGGGTCAGAACAACTTCCTGCCGAACTTCCTCGATGAGGACCATATCCAGGTGATTGACAACTTCACCTACTACATGGGTGAGCATACTTTCAAGGCTGGAATCAACTTCGACCTGACCAGCTTCGACGACGGTTTCTTCCGCTACGGCGGAGGCTCCTATTCCTTCTCCAGCTGGGATGATTTCTTCAACAATGATCCCTTCTCCTACACCCAGAGCTTCTCGGATTACGACGGTAAGGTCAAGTTCGATACCAACTATTACTCGGCCTATGTCCAGGATGAGTGGAGAACCTCCCCGAACTTCACCCTGACCTACGGTCTGCGCTGGGATATGCAGGATCACGACAAACCCAAGGAGACCAATCCCCTCTTCCCCAACACCGGCGATATTCCAAACGACACGGACAACTTCGCGCCTCGCGTTGGTTTCGCCTGGGATATCAACGGAGACGGCAAATCCGTGCTGCGTGGCGGCGCCGGCTATTTCTACGACAACACCCCGACCCTGCTCGATGCCAACGCCATGCTGGCCAACGGTGTGCGGGTTATCAGGGTGTCCAACCGCTGTGCCTACGACGAGTGCCCGACCTATCCCGGTCGCTGGAACAGTCTGGGAGATCTCGAGGGCGCCACGCCGGATATCTTCGTCTATGATCCCAACTTTGAGAATCCGGAGACCTGGCGTCTTTCCGCCGGCTACGAGAAAGAAATCCTGACCGACCTCTCGGTCGGCGTGGATGTCATCTATTCCCAGACCAAGAAACTCGAGCGCAAGCTCGACCGGAATATCGCCGACAACGGCGGGCTGACTCCCGATGGTCTTCCGACCTATGATCGTCACGCCAACTATGACGGCCTCGATCAGATCATGCAGTTCACCTCCGACGCCAAGGCCAAGTACAAGGCTATCGTGCTCAAAGCACGCAAACGCTACTCCCACGGCTGGATGCTGGATGCTTCCTACACCTGGTCTGAAGCCACCGATACCGACTCCAACGAGCGTTCGGTGTCTTCTTCGAGTTCCTACCCGATGGATCAGTTCAACCTCGAGGGCGAGTGGGGTCCGTCGAACTTCGATGCTACCCACAAGTTCGTGCTGTCGGCGACCTACCAGCTGCCCTATGGCTTCATGGTCTCCGGTATCATCTACTATCGCTCCGGTTTCCCCTATTCCGCCATGATGGACGGCTGGGATTCCAATACCGACGGCTATACCCGCAACGAGCGCGCGCTGGTCGAGACCTCGCCCGGTGTCTGGTACCGCTACAAGAGAAATACCTACAACCAGCCCGATTTCAAGAACATGGATCTGCGGCTCTCCAAAACTTTCAGCTTCGGTGAAGACTACGAGCTGGAGCTGATTGCCGAAATCTTCAACGTCACGAACGAGGCCAACTGGACCACCCGGAATACCACCCTGATCTCTTACGACTGGGGCGGTACGAATCCCCAGTTCGAAGATAACTTCGGACAGGGTACCGATGTGGGCGATCCCCGTTCCTACCAGCTGGGCATGAAGTTCCGCTTCTAGTCCCGGTTTTCATCAATCTCAGGCGGGGCCTTCGGGCCCCGCCTTTTTTTTGGCGGGCCAGGTCGCTTGCAAGCGGGGAGGGCGACGGACTCGGACGCGGTCAGGGTCTCGGAGACTGGGGCGGCAAACCGCCACGGACCGGCTTCAATCCCGGACCGTTGCTCCTCCAAAAATCGTCGATGGAAACCGGCCTGAGCCCTCGTACCATCGTCACGATCAAGAGAATCCGGTCGATGCCTAATAAATCCTGCTCCAAGTATTCGAAATTCCATCGTATGCTGGTGCTGCGAGAAGGGGTTGGAGGACAACCTGCGCCTCAGGAGAGATCGTTGATGATGCGATTTGGAAAAAAAACGGGTACGAGACGGCAGTCCAGTGCCGGCATTTTCTTACACACAAATCTCACCCTCATACGTACACCCGACCCGGAAACGATGCAGGAGGTCTTAAGACCTCAGAAGCTCCGAAAGAAGGTGATTCGTTTTCTGGACGAGCGTTCATTTCTGGTGGCACGATCTTCGCTTCCTGCGATCCGGAAGCGCCTTCGAGAACTGAATCTACCAGAGACCCTCAAGGATATTGGGGGTTCTTCGTGACAACAGCTGAATTTCGCAGATACCTGAAATATCTCCCCACGAAATACGCACAGTCTTCGCTTGAAAGCATGTTGTCGAAATTGCGGCCCGATCTTCGTGAACCTCTACAAAAGAACCGTTTGGCCGGAATGGTCGAGAAAGCCCTTGGCGACAGCTCGAGGATTCGTGCCGTCTTTCAGTCGATTTCTGAAACACAGCGTTCAATCCTCATCCTCGTCAACAGGGCCGGCGAGTTCGCGATGAATCTCAACCTTCTGAGGAAGGAAATTCGAGTCCTGGAAGGTCGGGACGAATCTTCGGCGATATTTGATCTCTTTGCCCGAGGACTTCTGCTTCCTGCTTCCAGCAACACGGAGTGGTCGCTTCCCTCTCAACGCATTGCATTCGACGTCCTCCACCTTGAACATGCCGTCATCCGAAACCATCCCTTTCTCGATGCACTTTTCCACGGAGCCCCACTCCCCGATGAACTGCCCCAATGGCCGGAGGGTGGCCGAAATGATGGACCGGTCGAGATCCGTCTCAGCGTCAGTCCGAAGGAGGTGATCGAGACTCTCAGCTTTGTCTGTGAAATCATCGACCACAACCCGAATTTCCTGACGAAAAGGGGACAGATCAGGGCCTCGGTGAGGAGAAAGATCGTCGAGGCCGGCTTCGATGAACCCAGCTTCAAACTCTGGGCGGAGATGGCACGCCGTTTTTCCTTTATCGAAGGGGATCAGGACGGATTCTGGCATCGGAAACCTGCCGCATCGATTCTGGGAAGTGAAGCTCTTGTCGCCATCAGCCTTCTGCCGGAAGTCCTCACTGTGAAGTCTCCCGGGGTCTTCGATATCGACCCTGTCGCAACCTTTGTTCTCAGTGGCCTCGAGTATCGGCCTATAGGTGATAACAGGGTCTTTTCGCTGCATCTCCTGAAAGCAGCAATCGAAGGTCTGAAGCGGATGGCCGCCTTCGGACCCGGGCTCTGGCTCAGGGATGAGGATCTCCATCCTCTGTTTCGACCACCGATCCGAGCCTGGAGCGACATGTTGATTGCCGGCTACTATCAGTTTCCCTGGTATGTCTCGTCCGTGTCAGATCTCATCGATCATGTCGATTGCCTCACCAGGGACACCTTTCGTGTCCTTGCGCTCTTCGGCCTCATCGATCGTGGTTTTCAGAAGGGCTGTGCGGTGAGTAGACTCTCGGAAATCGGCGCCTGGGTTCTGCAGCACGGAATGAGCTACGTCAAGAACCGGGATGTGATTGCAGGGCTTGAGGGGGAACTCTCGTGGGACGGAGATCTTCTCAAACTCAGCGATATACGGGACACCGATCTTGTTCAACTGGCCCTTGGAGATCTCGCCCGGCACATCGGGAGCGGCAGCTTCCGGATCGACGCTGAAAGTGTTCGACAGGTTGTTTCGGGGGGGGCCGAGGCGCAGCGCATCATCCATCGCATCGACACGCTCGTACCGGGAGGAGCGCCCATCGGGGTCAAAAGGAAAGTAGAGGAGGGACTTCGGAATTTTCGTCCCGTCACCATCAGTACCGAAGTCAGTGCCGTTCTTCTCTCGGAACTCAAGCCCGCCCTGCTGAAGAAACTTCGTCCTTTCGGCCGCGTCATCGGCGAAGCCATCCTTTTCGATTCCGAGGGCCTCCGCCGACTTCAGAAACTTGCATCGATCAGAAATACCGTCGACTATGACTTCCCTCCCAGGCGCAGCTGCCAGCTCTCTGCGGATCTCAGTATCTCCCGAAAGAAGGGTATGGCCTGCGATCTGCGCCTGAGACAGCTCCTCGAAGACTATGGAATGGAATGTGATGCTCCTCAGTTTCAGCTTGATGTCGAAAAAATGGGACTCTTCGACCTGGCAAACGAGGACATGATTCAGAGGCGACTGAAGGAGTTTTTCTCCCTTTTTGAAGCGCACGTCATCAACGGCATCTCAGATGTCGCCCGCATGCAGATCATGGCACTCGCGGGCATCATTGATGCACCTCGGGTCAGCCCCCATGTAGTGCTCGAATTCGAAGCCGTGATCGCCAGGGGGCTGATGGAGGCCGGTATTCTCGGTGAAAAAGTGACCTATCTGAGGGATGGGCTCATTCTGGTTCCTCAGCAGGAACTGACCCGAGTCGAAGAGGCTTTGAGCGAACTGGGCATTCCCTTCCCGGCGGAGGCAAGTTCGCTTCTGGAATCGAGCCGGGGGCGAATCGCCGTCGAACGTCTCGAGGAAGCGATCACGGGCGCCGACCTCCA
>JANTFG010000107.1 GCA_024763555.1 Thermoanaerobaculales bacterium | reverse complement strand
ACTCCCTCGGCAAGGATCCTGCTGCGCTCCGCCTCGATCTTTTCCGCCTCACTGTTCCTGCCCTGGGCGCGGAGACTCTTTGCGAGATCCCGAAGGCTTCTCATGGTGGCGCCGTGCTTTTCGCCGAAGACTTCCCGGCGGAGGGCCAGGACCTCCCGGTAGATCTTCTCTGCTTCTTTCGGCCGATTCAGATCCCGAAGGACAAAGGCCAGGAAACTCCGACATTCCAGGGTGATCCGGTGTCGCGGACCATAGGTCCCGAGAGCGAGCTTCACTCTCTCCCGGGCCAGCTTCTCCGCCTCGGTATTCCGACTGAGGCCCAGGTAGGCGCCGACAAGGTTCTTCATGTCGTTGAGGATTGCGGGGTGGGCCGGATCAAGAATTTTTTGTTGATCCCTGATGACGGATTTCAGGATTTCGGCGGCCTGAGCATACTCCTTCCGGGCATCGAGGTAGACGGCAAGGTTGGCTCGGGCTTCGATGGTCTTGGGGTGATCCGGACCGAAAACCTCCTCAGTCTTCTTCATGAGACCCCGGACGAGGGCTTCGGCCTCGCCGGTGCGTCCCTGATATCCAAGGATGCCGCTGAGGGTATTCGTGGCGGCAAGGGTTTTCGGATGGGCCGGTCCCAGAAGAGCCGAGTATCCATCAAGTGCATGTTTCGCCAGCTTTTCCCCTTCCTCGAGCCTTCCGGAAGGGGCGTCCAGCCTCGCGAGGAGGAGTTCCGCATCCAGCACCTTTTCGTCGTCAGGTTTCCCATGCATCCTCCGGCGCTTGAGCAGATCCTCGGCCAGTTCGCGGGCTTCGTCGAACTGACGGCGGTGTCCGAGGGTGATGGTGAGAGCGGACTGCGTCTTCAGGCTCAGAGGATCATCGGGTCCCAGGACCTCTTTCTCCTTCTCAAGCAGAGGTTTCAGGATGTCGGTCGCCTCCCCCAGATGGCCTTCGTCACGGGACAGGCCCCCGAGGAGATATCTGACTTCGAGGGTCTGCCGGTTGAGGTCTCCGAGAGCCTTTTTCCGGATTTCAAGCGCTTTCTCCAGTTGCTCTCGGGCTTCTGGAAATTCGCCGAGGCTTCGATAGCTTCGACCGAGAACCACCTCGATGGCTGCCGCCCGGAGGGGATTCTCTCCAAAATCCGAATCGGCTCTCCGGGCGGCGTCGTCCAGGAGATCGGCAACCCGGACATCGCGCCCGCGGACGCTGGGGTCTGCGCTGGCGAGCATCTCTTCGAGAAAGGAGGCGACAGACTCTGCTTCAACCTGGGCCTGGCGGGCACGTCGGGCCGAGGCCTCGGCTTCCTGCTGGGCTTTCCGGGCCCGGATGAAACCGATGGTGGAAACAGTGGTGGCGCCGATCAGCAGGAGAATGAAGGCGGCGATGACGGCCTTGCGAAGGCGCCGTGTGGGTGCAGCGGCGATCCATCGTAGTCTTCCGAGGACCTCCTCGGCTGTGGGTCGCGTCTCGATTGCAGCTGATTTGCAGCTGTTGATCAGTTGAGTCAGCGCTCTCGAAAGACCCTCGACGGGACGGCTGTCGCCCCAGATCAGTTTGGGAAGGAGACTCTGAAAGTCACCCTTGAATTCAAAGGCCTGGCGCCCGGTGAAGAGTTCCTGGAGCAGGAGGCCGAGGGAGTAGATGTCGCCCGCCGGCCCGACCTCCTCGCCCCTGGCCTGTTCCGGGCTCATGTAGAGGGGAGTACCAAGGATGGCGCCCGCTCGGGTCAGGCTCGGGTCGAGGTCTGCGAAGGCCTCGGCCCGACCTTCGTGTTCTTCAGCAGCTGGATGTTCCTCTCTTCGGGTGGGCCGCGCCAATCCGAAGTCCAGGACTTTGACCTGTCCTTCGGGCGTGACCATGATGTTTGCGGGCTTAAGGTCTCGATGGACGATGCCGACCGTATGGGCGGCCAGGAGGGCCCGCGTGATCTGTATGGCCAGGTCCATGGCATTCGAGGGCGCCCCTTCTTCGCCGAGAAGGACATCAAGGCTCTTGCCCTCGACCAGTTCGAGGATGAGGAAGTCCGAGTCCTCCTCCTGGACATAGTCATAGAGCCGGCAGATGTTGGGATGTTCCAGTTGGGAGAGAACCCGGGCTTCCCGGTAGAGGCGGGCGCGGGCGCCGGGATTGAGGCGCCGGTCACCCCGAATGGCTTTGACGGCCACCTTCCTCTTGAGTTTCTCGTCGATGCCGAGGTAGACTTCGCCGGCGCCCCCGGCGCCGAGGGATTCGACAAGTCGAACCGAGCCGATTGTTCGACCGATGAGTGACATCGGGCCCCTCCTTCAGGCAGATCTTCATCCCCATCATAACCCGACCCGCACTCCCGCTCTCCTGCAGGAAATCCAGGTGAATCGGAAATTGCGCCGCGGATTACCGATGGCGTCGCGCTGAACGTGTCGCCTTTTCCCTACTGGTGGCCGTGATGCCTTAGCTTCGATAAATCCCGCGGCGATGCCCGACTCGAAGGATTGTGATGAGGATTTGTCTTCCGTCGAAGCCATAAATGACACGATATGTGCCGACCCGGAGGCGACGAAGCCCTTTCCACTCTCCGCTCAGGGCCTTTCCGCGCATCGGTCTCTCGCGGAGCTGCTGGACTGCCTCGACGATTCGCTGCTGCGTTGTGTGGGGCAGTGCCTGAAGCTCCTTGACAGCGCGCCGTTCCCACAGAATTCCGACTTCAGTCGGTGAGGATGGACTCCGGTTCATTCAAGACCCAGTTCGTTTTTGACATCCTCATGAGTGATCCATTCGGCCCCGGGGTCCCGGAGGCGAGCCAGTGCGATTTCGAGATCCTGGCGTTCGGCGAGGTAAAACTCCAGAGCTTCGATAATAAATGAGCTTTTCGTTCGACGTGTTTCCACGGCGAGCCGATCAAGTTGTCGCGCGATCTCCTCGGGCAATCTGAGAGACTGTATTGGCATGACACCTCCATACTTCAATGTAATACACAGATGACAGATGTCAAGCCCTGAAATACCCCTCCATCGAAAAGAACCGATTCACCACAAATATCGATGAAGTGGAAGGAAAGCGCTCCGGGCTTACTCGTGGCTGGCCATGGTTTTCCAGGCGACGAGCCTCTGGTTCATGCTGCGGAGGCGGCTGCAGAGGAGACGGCAGAGCAGGGACAGGAACTGGTAGGCGGCATCGGGGTCCATCGAAAGGACTTCCTCGATGAGTTTCCTCGAGATCGAGAACACGGTACATCCGCCGGTGTGGGCGCGGGCATCGGCGGAACGAGGCTGGGCGTCAATCAGTGCCATCTCGCCGAAGACCTCTCCCCGGTCGAGGATGCTGAGGCACTCTTCACCCATTCCGGGGACCATCCGGGAGATGCGGACTTTGCCCCTCAAGACGATGTAGAGGGAATGTCCCTCCTCACCTTCACCGAAGATCAGGGCTCCGGAGCGGAAATGTTCCTCGCTGCTGTATTTTGCCAGGAGTTCCAACTCCTTCGCAGAAAGCCCCTGTTCCCGCAGGAGGCTGAGTTTCTCCTCGGTGCTCACTTCTACGGTCTCGCCTTCCTCCGAAAGCGGGCGCTCAACTTCCACGCCGGTGGCTGAGAACAGCTCGTTCATCTGGGAATTTGAGGATCGGACTTTTGAGGCCAGGGTCTGCCAGAAGCTCCACAGGAGAGAAACGGCGAGGTCGCGGTTTTCCTGAAGAAGCTTGTCGAGCTCGGCAGACGGAAGGACGTAAATGGAGCTGTTTCCGACGCCGAAGGCCGTGGCGGATCTCGGTTGGTGATCCAGATGTGCGACCTCTCCGAAGAGCGATCCGAAGCCCAGGGAGCTGAGGATCTGTGTGCCGGCGGGGGTTCTCCGAGCGATATGGACGCCGCCCTCCCGAATGAGGTAGAGATCACGCCCTTCCTGGTCCTCCCTGAAGATGACCTGGGCGTGCTTGACCTTCTCCTCCCGCATGATACCGGCCAAAAGAATGAGCTGCTGATCTCCAAAATGCCTGAAGATTTCCATTGAGCGAAGATCGTTTGCCTGCTGCAGGAGAGCACCGCTGATCCCGGATTTCTTCTGAGGGGCCTTCCTGCGTTTCCCCTTCCGGGTCGTCGAAAAGAGATGCGCCTGGCTTAAGGCGACGTGGTCACAGGCCTTCTGGAGGGCGCCAGCCCGCTTCTTCTCAAGTTGGCGAACCTGTTTGTCAGTCTTCCCACAGAGGCGGGTGAGGGTCTCGATTCTCCGCCGTTCCTGCTCCTGCTCCTGCTCGCTTCGCCAGGCGGAGAGCAGCAGGGCGTCGACGGCGTGTTCGAGGGCCGTATCAAAATTCTCGGTCTCCAGGGCGCTGCGCGAGGTCTCGACAGCCAGCTTGTAATCCAGGGGATTGAGGCGTCGCGCCTGGATGAACTCCTGGAGTGCGGCTGTCGGATTCCGGTGCCTCAGGTAGAGAAAGGCTGCTGCCGTATAGGCGAGATAGTTGAAAGGTGTCCGGAGTTTTGCAAGGTCCGTCATTGCGACCGCGCGATCGAACTCTCCACGATTCTCGAAGACGTGAGCCATCCCGAGGGCGTGGGATGCCTCGAGATTTCTTCGTTTGAATTCGCGGTCGAAATCTTCCAGACCCTCATCCTTCAGGACGTCTTTGGCCTCCTCACGGAGTCTGGCGCCGTTTGGTGAAAGGGCGGCGGCGACCTCAAGGAGTTCGGCCGCCTCGGAGGGGCGGCGCAGCTTCCTCAATCGACGTGCGATCGCGGCGAGACGCTCGACAAGCGAAGGATGTGGAAGGATGCTCTGATTCATCAAATACTCCGGACCTCTGATTTTATCGCAGTTTTCCTCTTCCAGGCAAACCCGGTTACAATGAGCGGCCATGAGCTTTCGTCCGATCCTTGCCGTCGTTCTTCTTTTTTTTCTCGGCGCCTGGAGTCTTCAGGCAGTTGAGATCATCGATCCCTCCGAACTCAGAGTGGGTGAGGAAGGGTACTTTGTGACGGAAATCGACGGGGGGGAACTCCTGAAGTCCCCGGTTCGCATCATGGGAGTGCTGGGCGCTTCCATGCCCGGAGGAGAGCTGGTCCTGATTCGCCTCCTGGCGCCGCGTTTTGAAAAATCCGGGGTTGCGGCGGGTATGAGCGGCTCGCCGGTCTATGTCCGCGGGCGCCTGGTTGGGGCCCTGGCTTTTGCATGGGCCTTCGCTTCGGAACCGATTGCAGGGGTGACGCCCTTTGCGAGGATGGAGGGGGATTTGCCCGCCGAGACGTCGGAAGGAAGCGGTGGCGGCGAGCTGCCCGGGGCGTCGGAACTGGCGGCTGCCGTCAGGGATGGGCAGATGATTTCTTTGACGGAGAAGCTCCTCCGGCCTCAGGGTTCCGAGGGACCCTCTCCACTGCCCTTCAGCATCGGCGCGGGTGGCGCCCTGTCGAGTTTCCGCCCGGAAGGATGGTTGGGAAAACTGTTTCAGAGGATGGGCTGGGTGCTGGCCCCGGGTGGCGCCGGAACGGAGGCCGAGGCCTCAAGAGGGGAGATCAGGCCGGGTTCGATGGTCGCTGCAGTTCTCGTGGACGGAGACGCTCACCTTGCGGCCGGTGGAACTGTTACTGAAATCCGGGGCGACCGAGTCTGGGCCTTCGGGCATCCCTTTCTCGGTGCCGGATCGATGAAGATGCCGATGGCACGGGCCACGGTCGTGACCATCCTCCCCAGCCTGGCGAATTCCTTCAAGTTCTTTAATACGGGGGGGGAGATCGGCTCTTTTCTTTCGGATCGCCGACACGGGATCTGGGGGCGAATGGGGCGGAAGTCTTCGACGGTGCCCTTCCATCTGAATTTCGGGGATGAGAGTTTCGATTTCGGTCTGATCGATCACGAGGTTCTGACACCGCTGCTGGCGGCCTACCTGGTACAGGGCATTCAGTCGATTCGTGGGGTGAGTCTTATTCCCCAGTCCATCGGTGTTTCGCTGGCGATCGATTTCGAGGATGGTCGAGACTTGAGGCTGGATCAGGTTTTTGAAGGTGGAGATGCTCCGGCCCAGGCGGCGGCATGGACCGGTGCGCTGGTCGCCTATCTTCGACAGAGTAGTTTCGAGGCCCCGGAGATGAAGAAGATCTCTTGTACTCTCACGACGAGGGAGGGCCTGAGGCGCCGACAGATCCTGGATGTCAGTCCTTCCTCTCCTGTCCTCGCTCCCCATCAGGAATTTCGGCTTCGGATCCGTTTGCTGGCGCCTGACGGGAGGATCGAGAAACGGGTGATCGAGATGAAGGCGCCCGGGGAAGGAAGCGGGGGACATCTGCAGCTGGTCGTTGCCGATGGGGCGTCCTGGGCGGCCTATGATTTGAAGAGTCGACCGGGCCTGGTGCACTCCTTTTCGGGGCAGCTGGAGCTGCTTCGCCGCCTGCGAAGTGCGGGCACGATCGTGGCCGCTTTCGAGGGGGCGGGACGATCTCTCGTGACTGAATCCGGGAGTGTCCCGATTCCCGCCGGCGTGCTGATGAATCTCAAGTCCGGGCGCCGGACCCAGATGAAGACGGTCGGATGGCGTGTGCAGCGGAAGCTGGAGCTTCCTGTGGATTTCCCGGTGCTGGGCGCCATGAGGATCAAGCTCAAGCTCCGGGCGCCCGGTTTCGAGAAGGGTGAATGATGATACGAAAGACAGTGGTATTCCTGGTCCTCTTGTTTGGGCTTTGCCTGAGGGTTTCAGCCTCGGGAACTCAGTGGTTGAGGTGGGCGAGCGGAGAGGATTTTCTAAAGGGACAGGGCGAAGGTGTGGCGGTGACGGCTTCGGGAACGCTCCGGGCCGTGGGCGTCTGGAAGGAGGCGCTGAGCTTCACCGAACCTGTTTTGACTGCGGTTGCGGAGTCTGAAGCAGGGAAACTCTACGTGGCGACCGGTCATCCGGCGCGGGTGTATCGGGTTTCCGGTTCCACAGCGGAGAAGGTGGCGGATCTTCCGGCGGAGCAGGCGACGGCCATGCTGGTGGACTCGGACGGCGTCCTCTGGATTACGACGATGGCGCCGGGCCTGCTCCTGAGGCTGGACGGGGAAAAAGTCGAGGAGAAGGGACGCCTCGGTGAGGGAGGATTCTGGGACCTCGTCGAGTTCGAGGGTTCCATCCTCGTGGCGGCCGGCCCTCCGGCGGAAATCTTCAGGCTGGGCGAGCAGGGTATCGAACGCTGGGCCGAAGTGCCGGACTCCTTTGTGCGCTGTCTGGCAGTTGACGGGCATCGTTTACTGGCCGGGAGTTCGGGCTCGGGACTCGTGCTCAGCTTCGAGGCATCCGCTCGGGTGGCGGTGACGGCCGACAGCCCCTTTACGGAAATTTCAGACCTGCTGGTGGGTCCCGAGGGCGATGTCTGGGCCGTGGCCCTGGTGGGTGAGCCCGTTGAACAGCGGCCAGGGGCTGCCGGAGAGAAGGGCTCGA
Organism: Thermoanaerobaculales bacterium; assembly: GCA_024763555.1. Taxonomy (GTDB): domain Bacteria; phylum Acidobacteriota; class Thermoanaerobaculia; order Thermoanaerobaculales; family Sulfomarinibacteraceae; genus JANTFG01. Next base: position 4,188 of record JANTFG010000107.1, on the reverse strand, counting down.
AGGATTCATCCAAGGGTACGGGCAGCTCATCGAGCGCAAGCCTGGATCTCGACCTCCCGAAGGTCGGTGGAAAGACGGCCGTGTCAGAGCTTTTGAGAATGACCCCTGAGGGCGCCCTGCTGGAGCAGCATCGTTTTACCAGGCAGGTGGCGGGAAGCCTCAGCGCCGACGGGGACGAAATTCTGGTGGGGACCGGGTACGAGGGTGAAATCTGGAGCTTTACGAGGGATGGGGGCGCTCGGATGGCGACCCTGGATGCCGTCCAGGCGGTCGCGATGAGTCCCGGCGGAAAATACGTGATCACCCAGGGTCCGGCGGCTCTTTTTGAAAGGCAAAGCGGCGGCGGGGAACACCGTTTCCGGAGCGAGCCGAGGAAGTTTGAGATTCCGAACCGCTTCGGGCAGTTTCGCATCCAGGCCTCTTCCGGAACATCGGAGATCCGTTTTCGGCAGGGAGCGGGCTCCCCTGAGAAAGCGATCTGGCTTCAATGGGGTCCCTGGCTTTCCGGCCCGCAGGGGGAGAGCGGACTTCCTCCGGGACGTCTCGTCCAGTGGGAAGTCCGACTCGGTGAGGGTACCCGGCTCGATGCCGTGAACCTCGCCCGGAGGGAGATCAACCTGGCCCCGGTTTTCAAGGGAATCAGAGTAGAGGACCCCGGTGTTATCTACCTCAACTCACCGCCGATGAGCGGCCCCGTGATCTCTGAAGATCACCCGAGTTTCGATGGAATTTTCACGACCCTCGGAACCCCGCCCAAGAAGAGCCCGGTGGCGGCGCAGGGGAAGAAGTACTGGCAGATCGGGTACCGGACCCTGAGTTGGAAGGTTTCTGATCCTAACAATGATCCCCTCCGTTTTTCGGTCGAGGTCGAGTCGGCGGATGGCCTGGTTCTTCCGATCAGGAAGAACCTCAAAGCGACTCAGCTGGCGGTCGACATGAGGGCTATCCCCGATGGGCGCTACAGATTCCGCGTTTCGGCCTCTGATGAGAGGATGAATCCCTCGGATTCGCGGTCGGTCTCGAAGTTCAGCTCCTGGTTTGAGGTGGATAACACGCCGCCGGAGATTGGGATGGAACGGGTGGGAGGCGAGCTTCGGATCAAGATCTCGGATGGGTCTGAACTTCTGAGAGTCGAGGTTTCGGAGGATGGGGGCGAGTGGAAGATGCTGGAAGCGGAGGATCTCCTCCTCGACGGCTCCCGGGAGAGTTTCGTGTATCGGCCCCGTCCCGAGACGAAGATCCTGATCTGTCGGGCCTTCGATACCCATCACAACCGCAATGCCGCGGCATTGAGAAAGGAAAACTGAATGGTGGCTTCTCAGGAGGTTCATGCTCCGATTGCCGTCTATCCTGGTTCATTCGATCCGATCCACCTTGGTCATGTTGCCATTGTCGACCGGGCGAAGAAACTTTTCCCGCGGGTCATCGTTGCCGTACTGGCGAATAATGAAAAGAATGCGCTCTTCACGCCGGAGGAACGTCTGGAGATGATGAATGAACTCTGGGCGGGAGACGAGAGGGTGGAGGTCCGCTCCTTTCAGGGTTTACTGGTGAAGTTCCTCGAGGAAATTTCTTCGACGATCGTGATCCGTGGGATCCGAGCCGTTTCGGATTTTGAATACGAATTTATGATGGCTTTGATGAATCGCAGGCTCTCGCCGGAGGTGGAGACGGTTTTCCTGACACCCAAGGAGGACTATACCTACTTGTCGTCGAGAGTGGTCAAAGAGGTTGTGTCTCTGGGGGGCGACGTCACCGGCCTGGTCCCCGAGCCCGTCCGCCTCCGGCTGGAAGAGCGCTATCGCGAGGCCACCCACCCGCCGACCAGCTGAGTATGCGCCTCGTCCTCTTCGGTCCGGGCCGGCCTTTCAGGAGTGGGATTGCTTCGACGACGACGGCCCTGGCGATGGCCCTGCAGGGGAGGGGGCATGAATTGCTCTTTTTGGGGCCGAAACGGCAATACCCGAGCTTCCTCTATCCCGGAACACGGGATGAGGACCCCGAGCTTTGCCCCGAAGTGCCGGGATCTCAGCTCCTCTACGCACCTTTCGAAGTCTGGACCTGGATGCGGGCTGCAGACCGGGCCCGGGAATTCGGTGCGGATGCCTGGATTTTTCCGTACTGGACCTGGGCGTGGGCGCCGTTCTTGAGGTTCCTGCTCTGGAGGTCCGGGTCGATTCCGGTGGTGGGAATCGTGCACAATCGGGCCGACCACGGAGGGGGTCTTCTCAAGCGCTGGGCCGCTCGGCTTGTGCTGGAGAAATGCGATGGATTTCTGACCCATGCGAAAGTTCTCGCAGAAGGGCTTGGAGTCGATTTCCCCGGACGACGCGTCGGTTTTCATCTTTTGCCGCCACCGCAGAAGCCCCCAGTTCAGCCTTCGAGGGAGCGCGAACGAAAAAAACTCGGGATTCAGGATGGGGAAAGGCTGGCGCTCTTTCTCGGTCTGATCCGTCCCTACAAGGGAGTGGACCTTCTGATCGAGGCCTTCAGGCGCCTGGGTCCTTCGAGTCCCTGGCGCCTGCTGATCGCCGGAGAGGCCTGGGGAGATCTGGGTGGAGAACTGGAGGAAGCGGTCCCGAAAAACGGGCTTTCCGACATTGTCGGTCTTCGCCTGCGCTGGCAGAGCAAGGAGGAGGTCGAGGGCCTTCTCGTGGCAGCAGACCTTTTGATTCTGCCCTACCGTTCCGGGAGCCAGTCGGCGGTGGCGCCCCTGGGCCTGAGCAGGGGCGTGCCCATTCTGGCGACCGCGGTCGGGGGTCTCGGAGAACTGATCTCAGACGGCATCAATGGGCGTCTCGTCCAGCCGGGTTCCGTCTCCGCCCTGGCCAAGGCCCTGGCGGAACTGGAGGAGGAAGATCTGGACGCCCTGGGAAGGATGGCCTCGGCTTCAGTTGAAAGCCTCGACTGGGATTCTTATGCCGGGAGTCTGGAGGAGCTGCTGATCGAGGTCCTTCTCGCATAATCCAGCTTGATCGGCTAGAGTATTTCCATGACAGCTCTTCTGCTCCTTCTCGCGCTTCAACTGCCGGGCGGCACCTTTAATGCCCGGGAACTTCAATACTTTCCTTCGGACTATTTCAACGAGTCCGAGGCATGGAAGGTGCAGGCGCGGGCACTGGATCGCTGGCCCGGTCCGACTCGCTTACTGGAGTTATGGGAGAGCGGCGGGCTCAAGGATCGTCAGAAGGCTGCCTTACTCCTCGGGGCCTCAGCTTTTCACGATCCCGAGTTGTTGCCGATCTACGGGGAGGCACTCCGCTCAGAGAGCCGGCAACTGAGGATGGCCGCGGCCTGGGGTTACCGCGCTCTCATCGGTGATCTCCCGCCCGGCCTGGAGGGGCAGATTCCGGATAAGCTCTACGTGGCGCTCGCGGGAGAGGTTGAAGCGGTCCGACAGTCGGCCCGGAGGCATACCCTGGTTCAGATCTGGCTGAGGTCTGCGCTGGCGGCCGAGGGTCGGGAAGAGCCCGGGTGGAATGGGATTATCTTTCGTCGGCCGGCGGTCGACTGTATCCATGCAGTCGCTCGGCTTCTCAAACCTGAAGATCTGCCGGATGTGATCAGCGCCTATGAGATGAGCGAGAATATGACGATCAGGATCAGCTTGACGAGGATGCTGGAGGCCTTGACGCTGCAACGTTTTATTTTCAAACCCCGGCAGCCGAGAGCGGGTTGGGGCTTAAAGGTCTACGAGGAGGCATTTGATCGGGTTGACCAATATCTGGCGGCCAACTGCCTTTGGGGAAGTCACCGACTTCAGCGGCGTGGTTTCTCCCAGCTGGGAGTCGTGGGAGTCGATCCCGATGATTCGGCCGCCTGCGATGTCTGGATTCGGATCCTCAAAATGCCGATGGAAAGCTGGTGGCCGGTGGCTGCCGATCATATCTACCAGTGCGGAGGCCCACCCTCCAATCTCAGCGTCGATTTGAGAGCTGCCGAACAGAACAAGGCTGCACGAGGCTGGATCCTCAAGTATTATGGATACTGATCCCGAGGCCCTGATCAGGATGAGTTTTCGGCGCAGTCGAGTCCTGTCGAGAGCGATTGCTTCGTGTGTCTCGCCCAGAGACCTGTTCCCCTAAGGGCCCGCGCAATAATTACTTCCTGTTTAGCGCGCCCAGATGTGCTTCAGATTTGGATTGGGCGATTGAGGGGAATCGGAGGCGTAGCCTTGCCTACGTTGAG
>JANTFG010000106.1 GCA_024763555.1 Thermoanaerobaculales bacterium | reverse complement strand
TGCTTCCAGTTATATGAGAGAACAGAAAGGCCGTTCCGCTGGCCCTTCACGGAAATCGGCCCCGGAGATATTTGATGAACACACGCCTCGAGAGTTTCAGCTACGACGATGACATCTCCCGTAAATTCGTCTTCGTGACCTTCTTCTGGGGGATCGTCGCCTTTCTGGTCGGCCTCATCGCCGCAATCGAACTGGCCAACCCCGCTTTCAATCTCGGGATCCCCTGGCTGACCTTCGGGCGGATTCGGCCGCTTCACACCAATGCGGCGATATTCGCCTTTGCGGGGAACGCCATTTTCTCCGCGGTCTACTATTCCACTCAGAGGCTCCTGAAAACACCGATGTTCAGCAGGACCCTCTCCAGAATTCACTTCTGGGGCTGGCAGCTCATCATTGTCGCAGGCGCCATCACCCTTCCCCTGGGCTACAGCCAGGGAAAGGAGTACGCCGAGCTTGAGTGGCCGCTGGACCTGGCCGTCGTCATCATCTGGGTGGTCTTTTCAATCAACTTCTTCGGCACCATCGCAAAGCGGCGGGAACGACATCTCTACGTTGCAATCTGGTTCTATATCGCGACCATCATCGCCATTGCCATGCTCTACATCTTTAATAATCTCGCGCTTCCGGCCGGCTGGCTCAAAAGCTACTCCCTCTATGCGGGGGTCCAGGACGCCTTCATGCAGTGGTGGTACGGACATAACGCCGTCGCCTTTGTTCTGACAACGCCCTTTCTGGGCCTGATGTACTACTTCCTCCCGAAAGCCGCAGATCGGCCGGTTTACTCCTACAAGCTTTCGATCCTTCACTTCTGGTCACTGATCTTCATCTATATCTGGGCCGGCCCCCACCACCTCCACTACACGGCATTGCCGGGCTGGGCCTCAACCCTGGGGATGGTCTTCTCCCTGATGCTCTGGATGCCCTCCTGGGGGGGAATGCTCAACGGCCTGCTGACCCTTCGCGGCGCCTGGGATCGGGTCGCGGCGGATCATGTACTGAAGTTCTTCGTCGTTTCGGTCACCTTCTACGGAATGTCGACCTTTGAGGGACCCACCCTGGCCATCAAGAGCGTCAACGTCCTCTCCCACTACACGGACTGGACCATCGCTCACGTCCACGCGGGCACCCTGGGATGGGTCGGCTTCGGAACATTCGCCATGATCTACTGGCTCGTTCCCCGCCTGTACCACACCGAACTCTGGAGCAGGAAGCTGGCCGAAGTTCATTTCTGGATCGGCACTCTGGGAATTCTCCTCTACCTGGTATCCATCTACGCGGCCGGCCTGACACAGGGACTGATGTGGCTGGCTTTCGACAAGGCCGGCTACCTCAAGTACGGCGACTTTGTCGAGACAACGCTCCGCCTGCTCCCCATGTATTGGGTCCGTTTCATCGGCGGTTCTCTCTACCTGGCTGGCGCCCTGATGATGGGCCTCAACATGCTGATGACCTGGCGCCGAAGGCCGAGACCTTATCCGGAACAGATCTTCCAGGCGCCGGCTCTGACGAAGGTCGAGCCCGAGCCCATTCCCATGCCCTCGCCACTGACGGAGGAAGGCCTGCCGGTTTCCGAGGCCGGGGTCAAGCTGGAATATTTCGCGAGCGCCCGCTGGCATCGCCTCTGGGAGGCCAAGCCCTTCAAGTTCACCGTCTGGGTCACCATTGCCGTCGCTACGGGATCCCTCTTTGAAGCCATTCCGACCTTCCTGATCAAGTCCAACGTGCCGACCATCGCGTCAGTCAAGCCCTACACCCCACTTGAACTGGCGGGGCGGGACATCTACGTGGCCGAGGGCTGTTATAACTGTCATTCCCAGATGGTCCGACCCATCAGGGCTGAAACCGAGCGCTACGGCGAATACTCCAAACCCGGGGAATTCGTCTATGACCACCCCTTCCAGTGGGGCTCACGACGAATCGGACCGGATCTGCACCGAGTCGGGGGCAAGTACCCGGACCTCTGGCATCTCCGCCACATGGCGGACCCACAATCCATTACTCCCGGCTCCATCATGCCGGTCTTTCCATGGCTGCTGAAAGATGATCTGAACTTCGACAAGATTCAGGCAGGGGTTCGGGCTCAGAAACGCCTCGGCGTTCCCTATACGGAAGAGGAAGTGTCGGGAGCCGCCGGACTGGCTCGGGACCAGGCGATGAAGATCGGGACAAAGCTGGATCAGGAAAGCGGAATGCAGGGACTTCAAGACAAGGAGATCGTCGCCCTGATTGCCTACCTCCAGCGACTTGGAACGGACATCAAGAAACCACTGGAAACAGCGGCCTCTCCCCCTGCCTCCCAGTCGGAGGACGGAGCTGGAAGTGCGGCGCCGGAGGCCGAGGTCAAGGCCGGCGGGAATTCCGAAGAGTCATCCGGGGAGGCATCATGAACCTCAGTGACATTATGGCGGCCGCAGGCCTGACCACCTGGCCTGAAATCGCACTCATCCTGTTCTTTCTGTCATTCTGCGGAATTGTCCTCTACCTTTTCGTCTTCCGACGGAACCGCCCCTACCGGCACGAAGCCTCCCTTCCCCTTGAAGATGCTCCCAGTCTGTCTGAGGAAGACACCGATGGTGGGATGAAGGTCCCGGAGAACGGCCATGCATGATTCGAAAAAATCACGATCTTCAGAACCCCGGGATGAGATCCTCGATCACGAGTACGACGGAATCCGCGAGTACGACAACCCCCTGCCGCGGTGGTGGGTCGGAATCTTCTGGATTTCAATCATCTTCACACCGATCTACATTCTCTTTTATCACTTCGGTCCCGGTCTTCTTGCCCATGACAAGTACGAGCACTCCGTCAGGGAATTCTATGAGCGCCAGGCCAGGGAACTGGCGGCGATGGGGGAAGTCACCGACGAGACCCTGCTGACCGTCAAGGCCAACCCGGCGATGCTCTCTGAGGGTGGGCAGATCTTCCGAAGCAAGTGCTCCCAGTGTCACGGGATGTTTGGCGAAGGCAATATCGGTCCAAATCTCACCGATTCCTACTGGATTCACGGCGGCAGACCGACCGATATCTACCATACAATCACCGAAGGGGTTCCTGAAAAGGGAATGCTGACCTGGAAGAACCAGCTTCCACCGGCAAAGATCATGGCGGTCGCAGCGCACGTGATGACCCTCCAGGGAACTTCACCACCCAACCCGAAGCCCCCACAGGGCGAGCTTGTTGAGCCTGAAGCGGCGGCAGAGAAGACCGGCGCCTCTGAGGAGAGCAGGAAGGCCGGGAGCACTGAGAATCCGCCGGTCGGGCCCTGATAGAATCGGGTCGAAATGAGCGAGATACCACAGGCTGAAGAGCGGGTCCTCTCGACCCTCAATACCGACGGCAGTCGGCGCTGGGTCAGGCCCCGCGTCTCAAAGGGAAAGTTTTATCGACGTCGCCTGTTCACCGCGTGGAGCCTGATTCTCCTCTTCGTCGGCCTTCCCTTCGGACGAATCAACGGGAAGCCCCTGATACTTCTGGATGTCCCGGCCCGACAATTCACCCTCTTTGGAAGGACCTTTCTGCCGACCGACACCTTCTTCCTCATGCTCCTGCTCTTCGGTATCTTCGTCGGAATCTTCCTGATCACGGCAGTCTTCGGGCGTCTGTGGTGCGGCTGGGCCTGCCCACAGACCGTCTACATGGAGTTTCTCTTCCGCCCCCTCGAGCAGTTCATTGAGGGCGGACGCAAACGCCAGCTTGAGCTGGATCGCAAAGGCGCCGATGCCAGACGCATGCTGAAATACCCGATCTTCTTCCTGCTCTCCGCTTTCTTTGGAAATACCTTCCTCGCCTATTTCGTCGGGACCGATCGCCTGGGCCACTGGATCGCGAGTTCCCCGCTGGAGCACCCGGCCGCCTTTCTTCTCATGCTGACGGTGACCGTGTTGATGTTCATCGATTTCACCTACTTCCGGGAACAGACCTGCCTGGTCGCCTGTCCCTACGGCCGTTTTCAATCTGTTCTCCTGGACCGGAATTCACTGATTGTGGGCTACGATCCCAGCCGAGGCGAACCCAGAGGAAAGCTCCGGAAGGGCCGGAGCGAAGACTCCGGCGACTGCATCGATTGTCTCAAGTGCGTCAACACCTGCCCCACCGGAATCGATATCCGGGAAGGTCTGCAGATGGAGTGCATTCACTGCACCCAGTGCATCGACGCCTGCGCCGAGGTGATGGCAAAGATCGGCCGACCCACCGGACTGATCCGTTATACCTCGAAGGCCGAACTGGAGACCGGAAAAAGACGTTTCCTGCGTCCCAGACTCTTCCTCTACTCAGCCATCCTCATCGGCATCTTCGGAGTCCTGAGCTTTTCCCTGAGCTCGAAAGGCTCTGCGGATGTCACGGTCCTGAGGGGGCTCGGCGCACCCTACACGCGCCTGGCCTCGGGGCTCATCTCGAACCAGATCCGCCTGAAAATCGTCAACCGCTCCACCGGGGAACGCTCCTACATCTTCTCGCTGAAAGATGCGCCCTCAGGCGTTGAGATGATTGCTCCTGAAAACCCGCTCATCGTGCCTCCGGGCGGCGACAGGCTGACCGCCGCCTTCATTAATGCTCCCGTGGGAGTTTTTTCGAAAGGCGAATACCACGCCGCCCTGCATATTGAAGACGGCGTTGATTACAGCATTGAGGTCCCGCTCCGTCTGCTCGGACCGGTGACTCAGGGAGAGAAATGATGAGAGCCTCTTTGAAATGGCCCCTCCTGATCGCGGGAGCGCTGACGCTTCACGCCGCAGTCATGGTGGGCTTTGCCGTAATCGCTGCTTCCGATTCCTCCTATGCCGTGGAAAAGGACTACTACCAGAAAGCAGTCCACTGGGATGAGACGATGGCCCAGGAAGCGGCCAACGCCGCCCTGGGATGGCAGGCCGAAGCTCAGGTTCAGCCGGCCCCCGGGAAGACAACCCTGAGGATCAGTCTGAAAGGCCCCGATCATCAGCCGATCGTCGGTGCAGCCGCCCACGTGGAAGTCTTTCACATGGCCGATTCCAGTCATCCCCTCCAGGCGGATCTTCAGGAAGAGAGCCCGGGCATCTATGCTGCATTTCTGCCGATGCGCCGGGACGGGAAATGGGAAATCAGGCTGAACGCGAAGCGGGGAAAGCAGCTTTACACAGCCACCCTCAAAGAGTATTTTGTAATCAGCCCATGAGCGCCGTTCTTCTCACCGTTTTTGTCGCCAGCATTATGGGAAGCCTCCACTGCGCCGGCATGTGCGGGGGGCTGGTCGCTTTCTATGCCGGAACGGATGCCTCGACAGGTTTTCGGCGAATGCTGAGTCACGCCGCCTACAATGGCGGCCGACTCTTCGGCTATTCCCTTCTCGGCCTGGCCGCAGGCGCCATCGGGGCGGCCCTCAATGTCGCAGGCGCACTGGCCGGCATCCAGCTCATCGCTCTCAAGCTCGCCGGGATCGTCATGATCGCCTGGGGCCTGATCGCCCTCCTTCAGATCCGTGGCTACAGCATCTTTCGCCACGGAGGCGATTCCAGACTTCAGCAGGCTGTTCGCCGGGCCTTCGCCGTCGCTTCCAGTAAACCGCCGGTCATTCGTGCCGGAACGGTCGGGCTGCTCTCGACCCTGCTCCCCTGCGGCTGGTTGTGGGCCTTCGTCGTCACCGCTGCGGGCACCGGATCCGCTCTTTCGGGCGCCCTGGTCATGGCCGTCTTCTGGTCCGGCACGGTCCCGATTCTCCTTGCCATCGGTCTGGGAGCCCAGATGGTGGCCGCCCCGATCAGGAGGTATGCACCGACCCTGACCGCGATTCTGCTTGTTCTTCTCGGCCTTCTGGTCTTCATCGGCAGGCCCCCGACCTCAGTCGCCGCGATCGCGAAACACAAGAAAATGACCGCCGCGGAATCAGCCCGAGAGGCGCGAAACATGGATCAGTCCAAACTGCCCTGCTGCGCTGAAGATAAGTGAAATCTTTCCCGCTCCGGTTCTGGGATAATCATCAATATGGCTGATAGACGGCAGACCCGCTCCGAGGAAGTTCTCTGCTCCCACTGCGATCTCCCCGTGCCCGCGGGCCTGGTCGAAGAGGGTGCGGAGCACCAGTTCTGCTGTGGAGGCTGCAGGCTGGCCTTCAAGGTCATCAACGACGCCGGGCTCGATGGATATTATGGCCTCCGGGATCGAATCGCGGACTCGGCGGAGCCGGCTCACACCAGCGGACGGGGATATCGGGAATTCGATGACCCCGCATTCCAGGAACTCTATGTCCGGCGGACCGCCGCCGGGCTTGCCGTCATGGATCTCTACCTGGAGGGAGTCCACTGCGCGGCCTGCGTGTGGCTGGTCGAGAAAGTTCCCGAAGTTCTCGACGGAATCGCCGAGATCCGACTGGACATGGGACGCTCCCTCGCACGAGTCCAATGGGATCCCGAGCAGATTTCGCTCTCCCGGGTGGCCCGTTTTCTGGATTCCATCGGCTACCCGCCCCACCCCTATCGAGGCGTGGCCGCACAGGAGATGGCCCGACGCCAGGATCGCGCCCTCCTGCTGCGGATCGGAGTTGCCGGAGCCGTGGCGGGGAACGTGATGCTCATGGCGATTGCCCTTTACGGCGGGCGTTTCCATGGAATGGCCCTCGAATACCGGGATCTCTTCCGCTGGGCCAGTCTCTTCCTGACGCTGCCGGCGGTTCTCTGGTGCGCCCAGGTTTTCTATGTGGGCAGCATCGGCGCCTTCCGGACCCGTTCCCTTCACATGGATATTCCCATCACCCTCGGGATCTGGGCCAGTTTCCTCCACGGCGCATGGAACACCTTCAGGGGAAGCGGCGAGGTATACTTCGACTCCGTCACGGCATTGATCTTTCTCCTGCTTGTCGGACGCTACCTTCAGCGACGACAGCAGCGTGCAGCGGCGGATGCGACCCTGCTGCTCTTCTCACTGACGCCTTCCTCAGCCCGTCGAGTGGAAGGAGGAGAAGTCCGGGAGGTCGCGGTCGAGTCCCTCAAGCCGGGCGATCTGGTCGAGCTGCTTCCCGGAGAATCCGTGCCTGCCGATGGCCTCATTGCCTCCGGTGAATCAACCCTGGATCGTTCCCTTCTGACGGGCGAATCACGTCCCGAGCCGGCGGGCCCCGGATCGCCGGTTCACGCGGGAACCGTCAATCTCGGCTCACCGCTGCGAATGGAAGTCAGGACTGTCGGGGAGGACACCCGCCTGGGCCATCTGATGCAGCTTGTGGAGGAGGCCTCACGACGAAGGGCCCCCGTCGTCCAGCTGGCCGATCGTCTCTCCGGCTTCTTCGTCGGCGCCGTTCTGGGCCTGGCGCTCCTGACCTTCATCATCTGGTTCTTCCTGGATCCTGCCGGCGCCATCGACCATACGGTGGCTCTCCTCATCGTCAGCTGCCCCTGCGCTCTGGGACTGGCAACGCCTCTCGCGGTCGCTGCGGCCATCGGTCGAGCGGCACGCCAGGGCATCCTCATCAAGGGAGGCGACGCCTTAGAGCCGCTGGCAAAACCATCCCGGATGATCCTGGACAAGACGGGCACTGTCACCGAGGGACGCATGGCCCTGATCAGCTGGTGGGGAGATCCAGAGCTGAAGGCCCTGGTGGCAGCGGCGGAATCCAGATCGACTCATCCCGTCGCCCTCGCCCTTGCCGCGGCCGTTCCGGTTGAGGACTATCCGGGCCCCGTAGAGATCAGAGAAACCACCGGGGGCGGGCTGGACGCCAGGATCGGAGAGAGACAACTTCTCATTGGATCTCCCGGCTTTATCGACGCTTCAGGCTGCCCCATTCCACCTCAGGTACGGGACACGATCCTTGAAATGGCATCGCAGGGCCTGACCCCGGTCGTCGTCGCCGTCGACGGAACGTCGGCAGCTGTCGCCGGTCTCGGCGACCCCATCCGGGAGGACAGTGCCGAAGTCCTCGATCAGCTTCGGCGCAAAGGCTGGAAGGTCGAACTCCTCTCGGGAGACCATCCCGAGGTCGTCCAAAGCGTGGCCGCCAGGGTCGGGCTCGAGCCCGGACTGGCCCGCGGAGGCGCCTCTCCCGAAGACAAGGTCGCGGCCGTAGAAAGTGCCACTGCCGAAGGCCCCATCATCATGGTCGGAGACGGCGTCAACGACGCGGCAGCCCTCGCTCTGGCAACCGTGGGCATCGGCGTCCATGGCGGAGCCGAGGCTGCTCTGGCTGCAGCGGACATCTATCTCGTCGAGCCCGGCCTCGAGCCGCTCAGTCGCCTCGTCGAAGGCGCCGGGAGAACGATGAAGCTCATTCGCCGAAATCTCGCCTTCTCCCTGGCCTACAATGCGGTGGCCATGAGCCTGGCCATGGCGGGGCTGATGTCTCCCCTTCTCGCCGCCGTCCTGATGCCCGCCTCTTCGATCATTGTCGTCGTCAGCTCCTATCGCTGCAGAACCTTCGGGCCTCACAAGCACCGGTCAAAGGGCGTATCATAGAAAAGACCGGAAAGCCGGCCGGGAGCATCCATGTCTGTCATCTACATCGCCCTTCCAGTCAGCCTTCTCCTCGTACTTGCCGCGATTGCTGCATTCATCTGGGCGCTGAAATCAGGTCAGCTCGACGATCTCGAGACACCGTCGATCCGCCTTCTCATGGACGATGAGGAGGTCAGGAAGAGGTCGGATGACACTGAGGACGATGCGCCGGAGGGGGATGTATAAGGCGGGCGTTGCACTCCGTGGAACATCCAGTGGATGAATAGCTTACGAGGGAGTCACTCAGGCTTTCAGTCAAGGTAAAGAAGACAGATGAAAAGCCAGGTATCCATTGGCTGATCGAGTCTCCGAAGAAGCCCTTCGCCTGAGGACAGGCCTCCGAGGCCATCGACCTCCCAAGAACCCTTGATCCCCCACGCTCGCCGGCCCTTCAGATTGCGGAGCCGACTCGCAGGGGAAAAATCTGAGTTCCGTACAATCTTGCCGGACAAGAAAAGATGAGTGTCACTTCCCCGATTTTGCCACCCCACCCGAACAAGCCGACAAGAAAGAGAAGCCGGCTGAGGCCTGCTGAGCGCTGGAGTTCTGTCCTGATGCCGGGCCTCGGGGCGAAGAGTCTCGGTGAGGTGAGATTTCTTCGGAGGCGGAGTTGGTCATTCCGGGGATTTCGGGGGTTCATTCGTTGGTTTCGTCGCCCGAAAACTCCCGGATGGAGTTTTTGCGGGGGACCACGGTCTATGACGCAGCCTGATAAATTGCCGGACGATACTTCGGTTCAGGAATAGGGCGCTCATCCTCGCGGGCGGTTTCAAGCCAAAGTGACTTCGCAACCTGGATCTCCCGGAGCGCTTCCTCAGGAGTTTCACCGAAAGCCGAACAATAGGCCAGATCCGGAATGTCAGCAATCCACCCGCCATCCTCCTCGCTGAAAAACAGATTGATGTGATAGTCCTTCATTCTTCTTCCCTCAGAGTAAGATTATATCTCTCGACCAGTTTTAAGAACTGCCGAACCTGATAGGCCTTCGCCATACCGCCCACATCCTGCAGATTCAGCAGCTCAGACACAGCTGCATGCTTAAACATCTGATGACTTCCCTTTCGCCGGGCTTGCTTAAAACCAAAGGCCTCCACAAGCAATATCAGTTCCCGAAACCGAAGCCCCTCTGCAGAGACAATCGCCTTCCGCAATAACTTCTTGACCCGGTTCGACATCGCAATTTCAGCATATCACAAGACGACCCCTACCACGCGCCCGCATTCCAGTCTCGGGCCGGGAATCCCGGACCCGGCGGAAGGTCTGTCCGTCGCACTGCAGGAGGATCCTCATCGATTGCCTGAGGATGTGAAGCTCATCAGCACGCCCGTGCTCGGTGGCCTGCATCATAGCTATCGGCTCGAGAAGGTTGCCTGAGCGCAGTCTGCGGGAGCGTGAGACAAACGAAGGAATCAAGCGACGCGTGGCGAAGCTGTGTCCTGATGCAGGGACGCGGGGCGAGGAGGCTCGGTGAGGCCGGATTTCTTCGGAGGCGAAGTCGGTCATTTTGGGGATTCCGGGGGTTCATTTGTCGATTTTGCCCCCCGAAAACCCGCGGATGGAGTTTTTGCGGGGGACAATCCGCGGGAGCGAGAAAAACTGAATGGAATCGAGCGACGCGGGGCGAAGCTGTGTCCTGGTTTCGGGCCTCGGGGCGAAGAGGCTCGGTGAGGCCGAATTTCTTCGGAGGCGGAGTCGGTCATTCCGAGGATTCTGTGGGTTCGTTTGTCTGTTTTGTCGCCCGAGAACTCGCGGATGGAGTTTTTGCGGGGGACACCTGGTACTGATGTCAGAACAGAGCCCCTAACAAGACAAGAACAGCGTACCCAATAACCGGTGCCGGCAATAATGCAAACGCAACGGCTCGCTCTCGTGCTGGCACTTTCTTCCAACGGAACAAAACAACCACGACGCAACCAAGGCTGACCAAAACCCCAAAAAAGGCGCACGCTGCAAAGCGAAAATTCGCTTCGAGCGCATCTCCAAGACCATCGCCGGTTTCAGGGGCGGTCAACGCCAAAATGACGCCAGCCATATTCAACAAGAGAACAACGACCATAACAGACCAAATGCCCCTACTCACGGCTTTTGTCCTTGCACTGGCGGGTTGGTGTAGTTGAAGATTTCCCTCTCATTCGGACCAAATAACCAGTCCCGTAAACGGTCAGACGATTTCCTCGAATCGTGGAAATATCCGATCTTGGAAAGATCAGTATCTGCCGGTAATAGTGGAGCCAACGGCACTCCCGCATCGAAAGCTTCCTGCCACATCCACATCAATGGTACTCGAGAAGCGATATTGTTGTCACTATATCCACCCCCTACATCCGAATGTGCACCTGGAAACTCCTTTTCTACAATTCGAGGGTCTCCAGGATTGGCAAGATCCTTCACACTGGAAAGTGAAAACTCCCTTCGAGTCTCGTTTGTTGCGATGGCATGTCTGACAACCTGCACATTAGGAGGTATTGACAGGTCAAACCCTGGGTTCGAGTCGTCTCCAGGAACGCCCATAGAGGCGACAGTGTCAAACACACCCAAAAACCTAATGTCTGGTTTCACTCGATCATACTCAGTAATCTCAGCTATGCCCCGACCTTCGACATAAACCTTTCTTTTTCTTGCAGTGGAAAAAATCGGAATTCCATTCCTATAGATGAGATTGGCAAATTCTCGAGCCTCCGCTGCCCCTCTACTGAATCCAAATATGTCAATCTCCTTATCTCCAGCGTTGTAACGACGAATCAGCGATTGATATGCCTTCCAAACCCTCTCAGATGCCCCGCATCCTGATATGCCACACGGATAGTGCGTAATTGGATTAGTGCCAACTCCAACAGTGTATTCGTTTTGACCGGGTCTCTTCCTTTCCGCGGCGTCGTACAACTTGGCCACGTTGGTCGGGTTGACCATCTTCTCTCGGTCATTCCAGGTCCCATCGAAGGCGTAAACCGCCTTGCCCATCGGATCAATGTTCAAATGAGGTGCCCACGCAAACCCCGCATACAGATTCGGCGAATCCACCGCCCCCGCGGGATCTTCACTCAGCCAGCTCGCGGTCCTCGGGTCGTACCACCTGTTCCGGTGGTAGGCGATGCCGGTGATTGGATCTGTCCACGCCCCCTGGAAGA
>JANTFG010000105.1 GCA_024763555.1 Thermoanaerobaculales bacterium | reverse complement strand
GCCCCGCTGCCTCCGAAATGCAGATAGAGAACCGGAAGCACCATCAGTGTCAGCAGAGTTGAGGTCACAACACCAGCGACAACAACCACCGCCAGAGGTCGCTGAACTTCCGATCCGACCCCACTGGCCCAAACCATCGGAAGGAGCCCGAGAGCCGTTGTTGCGGCGGTCATCAAAACCGGCCTCAGCCTCAGTTCCGCACCCGTCAGAATCGCCTCCCGGCGCTCCATGCCTTCCTCCTCCAAATTTCGGAAGAACTCGACCATCACCAGTCCGTTGAGGATGGCGATGCCGAACAAGGCGATGAAACCGACCGATGCGGATACGGACAGGTACATGCCGAAGACCTTGAGACCCAGGACCCCACCGACCAGGGCCAGCGGAATATTGCCAAGGATCAAAAAGACCGGCCGCGTAGCGCGGAAGTTGAGGTACAGCAGAATGAAGATCAATACCAGTGCCAGGGGTACCATTGTCCGCAAACGGGCCATCGCCCGCTGTTGCTGTTCGAACTGCCCACCCCAGGTGATGAAATAGCCGGTCGGCAGCTCGATCTCACGCTCGATACGCTCTCGGGCCTCGGCCACCAGACCACCGATGTCCCGCCCGATGACGTTGAGTTCAACGACCACCCTTCGGCTGCCGTCTTCACGCGAAATCTGGGCCGGTCCTTCGACCAGGTCAATTCCGGTCACCTCACCCAGCAGGACCTGTTCGCCCGCCGGTGTCGTCAGAGGAAGGGTTCTCAAATTCTCCACATTTGCCGTGAAGGCCCGCGGCAATCGTACAACGACGTCGGTACGGCGGTCTCCCTCGGGGACTGTCGTCACGACTTCTCCACCGATCGCGGTCTCGATCAGTTCCCTCACCTGGGCGACCGAAACGCCCATTCGAGCCATGCGACTGCGATGCATCGTGATTTGAAGGTAACCAAGCCCTTCAATGGCCTCGGATTTGACATCGACAGCGCCCTCGACCGACTGCAATACGGCCGCCACCTGATCTCCCAGTTGCGCCAGAAGCGACAGGTCATCACCGAAAATCTTTACCGCAATCTGGGATTTGACTCCCGAAAGCAACTCGTCGACACGCATCTGAATCGGCTGGGTGTATCCGAAATCGATGCCCGGGATCTCCGACATCTTCTTTCGGATCGCATCGACCAGACCCTCCTTGGTGTCCGCCGTCACCCACTCTGATCGGGGCTTCAATAGCACATAAGTGTCACTCTCGCCGACTCCCATCGGATCTGAGGAGATGTCCGAGCGTCCCGTTCGGCTGACAACCCGAACGACTTCCGGCAACTCCATGATCGCCGCCTCGATCCGCTTGACGCCTTCGAGAGACTGCGTCAGAGAAACCGACGGAATCTGGAAGGGCTGAACAACGATCGAGCCTTCGTCCATAGTCGGCAAAAATTCCGTTCCCAAAGACGGAACCAAGACCGCAGCAACAACCAACAGAGCCAGCGCCAGTCCGACGACGATCCAGGAATGATTGAGTGCCCAATTCAGTTGGGGCCTGTAGATCCGCCGAACCAAATCTGCAGGATGGGTAATTCGGCCTCCACCGAAGATCGGCGCCGGCCTGAGAATCAGTGAGGCCAGGGCGGGGATCAGAGTCATTGTCAGGATCAGTGCACAACCCATCGCGATCGAGATCGTGAAGGCGAGGGGCGCAAACATCTTACCTTCAAGTCCCTGCAGAGAAGCGATCGGAATGAAGACGACGATAATGACGGCGACACCGAATACGATTGGTCTGCCGACCTCCACGGCCGCCTGGCGGATCAACCGGCCCCGGTCTTCCGGTACCTTGTCCACCGTTCCCAGGAGCCGCACCGCGTTTTCCACCAGCACAATCGCGCCATCACCTAACATGCCGATGGCTATCGCCAGCCCGGACAGCGTCATCAGATTTGCCGAAAGACCGACCCACCCCATTACCAAAAATGTCGCCAGGGCAGCCATCGGAAGCTGCACAGCGACCAGAAATGCCGACCTTAAATGGCCCATAAAAAACAGAAGCACCAGGACGACTAATAACGCACCCTGAAACAGAGCCGATTTGACCGTGCCGAGAGCGGTCTGTACCAGCTCGTCCCGGTCGTAAAAGGGTACGATCTCGACATCAGCAGGAAGGGACCTTCGCGCCAGCTCCAATTTTTCCTTGACCCCGCTCACAACGTCGCGGCCTGACCCGCCCCGCAGCATCAGTACGATGCCGGCAACTGTCTCGCCCTCGCCGTTTCGAGTGATTGCGCCCTGCCGAATTTCGGGGGCGATCTCTACCTCGGCCACCTGGGAAAGCAGGATCGGCACGCCCTCACGATACGCGACAACGGTATTCTTCAGGTCTTCGACCCCGTGAACCCACCCGTCGCCCCGGACGACAAATTGTTCACCGCCGCGCTCGACGTATGAACCTCCCGCGACCCCGTTGTTGGCCGCCACCGCAGCGGACAATTCCCCCAGGGCCAGCCCATAGCGCCTCAAGGATGTCGGATTGGCCACGACGTGAAATTGGCGGACCTGCCCGCCGAAGCTATCGACACCGGCGACTCCCGGCACGGTCCTCAGGATCGGGCGCAAAACCCAATCCTGAAGCGTTCTCAACTCCATCAAATCCCGTTCCGGTGATTCCAGGGTGTACTGAAACACCTCGCCGAGGCCGGTTGAAATCGGCCCCAAGCCGCTCGAAGCGCCCTCAGGCAACTGATCACGCACGGTGATGATCCGTTCCAATACCAATTGCCGGGCGAAATAGACGTCGGTCCCGTCCTCGAAGACCACCGTCACCATCGACAGGCCAAATTTGGAAAGGGAACGGACCTCGGTCGAGTGGGGCAAACCCGCGCACGCCTGCTCGATTGGATAGGTCACCAGTTGTTCGATTTCCATCGGCGAAAGGGTGGCTGCCTGAGAGATCACCGTCACCTGAATGTTGGTTACATCGGGGAAGGCATCAATAGGCAGCGCATTGAAGGCCAGCCACCCGGCACCTATCAACAGCACGGCCAGCAGAATCACCACAAGGCGGTGCGCCAGAGAAAGTTCGACCAGCCGTTGCATTATTCGGCCTCGCCGCTGATCGCAACACTCTTCAAGAAGAAGACACCCTTGACGACCACCTCTTCTCCCAACTCCACACCCGACCGAATCTCATACCGGGTACCGTCGAACATGCCCAGCTCCACCGGGCGCGCCTCGAAGGCTGAGAGGGCGGTCCTGACAAAAACAACATCACTCGCAGCGAATCGAATGACGGCCGACTCCGGGACTGAGGGTGCGGTTTCGGTCAACCCGGTTTTTACAGTCCCTTCAACAAACATACCCGGGAAGAAGGATTCTCCACCGACTTCGGGTATTCGAGCACGGACCCTGACGGTTCGTGTTTCCGGATCGACCTGAGGGACTCTGGAAACAATCGTCGCCCTGCCCGTCAATTGGGTCCGGCCCACCGGAGCGAACTCAACCAGGGAACCAGCAGTGACTGTCGCGGCCTCGTCCGGCGGAATCTGCAACATCAGCTCGACTCTCTGAGGATCTCCCAACACCATCAGCGGCTCGTATGCCTGGACCCACTGGTGTTCTTGAACCATCATTTCCAACACGACACCATCCAACGGAGCGGCCACCGGCATCCGGTGGGAGGCTTTACGGCTCTTCTCCAGCTCCCTGACCGCATCCTCGCCCACACCGTGGTTGACCAACTCTTCCCTGGCTTGATCGAGATCGAGTTGAGCCGCAAAGGCCTCCTGTTCCCGGGTCTGCAACTCGATCCGGCTGATACCGTCCAGGTCATAAAGCTCCTTGCCCGCCTCCAGACGGCTCTTGGCCAATCTCGCCCTGTCCCCGGCCTTGAGGAATTCCCCCTGCATTCCCAGCATTTCGTGGGAGTGCAACTCGGTCAGTACCATCCCCCGTCGAATCGTGTCGCCGGGCGCCACGTTGATGGTCTCAACCTGGCCCCCAAGAACCGACTTGACCGTCAGCGTTGACCCTGGCGAACGTACGACCTGGCCGATGACCCGTATCTGCGCTCCGAAGGAGCGTTCTATCACAGGACGGACAACGATTCCGGCTCGCACCTGGCTCTGAGGGTCAAGATGTACGACTTCTCCAGCTGAAGCCGGAAGAGCCGCCAATAAAACCAGTGAAATATACAGTTTTTTCATCATCAATTCTCCCACCCCGGTTCTGGGCTTTTTGGGGGTATCGGAAAGAGACTTCTATCGTCAAGGAGGACAGCCAGGCGAAGTCTGCTGTGCAGCATTTGCTCTCGAGCATCGACAGCTTCGAGCAATACGCCGTCGAGACGCGACAGACCGTCGATATAGACCAGGTAGGATACACCTCCCAGCCGAAACTGCTCACTGAGAGAAAATTCCGTACGTTCCAACCGGTTGAGCACGGGATTCAACGCCCTCAGACGGCCTTCAGCGCCGCGGAACTCTGAAAGGACGCCTTGATACCGCGAATGAATTTCAAGCTTCGCCGCATCGGCAGAGGCCGCTGCCGCCCGCGAGCGGGCTTTGGCCTCTTCCACCTGCCGTTTCCCTCTCCGCCCGAAGGGCAATGGAACACTGAGTTGCAAACCCAAGGCATCCCATCCCTCGACACCGTCGAGAGATGGGATGTGTTCCCATTCCACGGCAACAGAGGGTCTCCCCCAGATTGTCGCAGCGGTCAGATCGGCTTGAGCCTCGGCAAAGGCCTTATTGGACATCACGCCCCTCACTTCTGGAGCAGCCTCGAGGTCGGCCCTTTCATGAAAAGATGTCATCGGCCCAAGGACCGCCTGAATCGCGACAAGATCTCCGGACCTCGGAAAGACACACCCTTCGCCACAGAGAGCCTCAATTTGATGCCGACCGCTTTCGGCGGCCGCTTCGAGTCCGGTTTTCATCGATGCCTCTGCTGCCCGGGCCAACTCCAACTGCATCACTTCGGTTCCGGAAACTTCACCGAGATCCATGCGTTTTCTCTGCAACTTCAGGGCCCTGTCCAGATGATCCAACCGGGTTCGGACCACCTCAAGGCGATCGAGGACAGCTGCAGTACTCACCCATTCTTCGCCGATAATCCTGACGACGTCCAAGACGGCCACACGTTTCAGGGCGGCGGTTCTGAGACCGGCAAGGTTGGTCAATTTTCTCGCTCGGGAAGCTTGACCCGGACCATTAAAGGGAATGGTGATACTCAGGGTATCCTGGGAATTCCCTTGCCGATCAAACGACGACCCCATGCCCTCGCGCAGAATATCCAGCGATGGGTTGCCCGCGCCACTTTGAGAGGCCGCAACAAGCTCATCGGCACTGAGGGTCTCAAGTACTGCCCGGAGATCCGGAGTCCTCTCGAGGGCAGACTCCGTCGTTTTCCTCAATCGCTCCAGAGCAGCTTCCCCAGAGGAACCCGCCAGGACAGGGACCACTCCAAATATTCCAATGATTCCCGCCAACGCAGAACTCAGGCACCGACCCTTGCTGTATTGCATTGTCATCCTCTCTTCCCCTCTAGTACCAACACATCAGCTCAAATATTTATTCTGCAATACGGAAGTTACCAAGAAAGACAGGAATACTCCTGGCGGCGCCACCACCGGTCTGAACACCCAGACATAAACAAAGTCTCCCTGAACCAAGGGGTAGTGATTTCCTTTTCCTCTTTCCAAGCCATTCGGAGCGAAAGACCACGATGACGGAACTTCACTGGGCTTCTTCGCCTTCGATCGAGCGCCCTGAGCCCTCGGGCCGCCACCGGGGAGCGGGAGCGAAAAACAACGCCACGCATATCATCGGAGCGTGTCGGCCCTCGCAGGCCGATTCGATCAAAGCGGGAATGGTCATTCTCTCTTGCACCCGCCAACCGACCACTCTGAGAAACCGAGGGAGTGAAGGCTTGTCGGCTTTGACGATACGACTTCTTACCCTTATAGCTTCGGTTGCACCGACGCCCGCTCCGGCCTGGTCCGAAGAGGGCACCCGCCTTTGATTCCTCCTCAGTTACGAAATCCTCAAGGTCGACAGGACTCCACCTCCCGCTTTGCTCAATCGGAAGAGCCGAAAGTACAGCACATCCGGGCGCGCAACGCTCAGACGATCTCTACAACCGACTCCGAGCTGCATCCCTTCCGGTTCAGGGCGTATGTGAAGACCATGCCGCCAGAGATCCGAATTCAAAGCCGTCTGAGAATACTTCGGTCGTCACCTGACGGGCACGGATGTCCTGGTACGATGGTCCACTCGTAACATAACGCTCCTGCTGCCAGGTGACCAAAAAACCGCCTTCCGATCCACAAATGGCTGGAAACGCACTGTCGACCTCCTGTCCGGCGTAGGAACCCCGCACTACCATATCTACACCCAGAGCATCGCTCTCATCCAGGGTTCTTGCCCAGATTCCAAAGGGCCCCGAAGGGTTGCTGTACTGTTGCTCCCAGCTGATGAGGTATTTCCCGATTCCTGAAGCGGCAATGTCAGGATAAGACTCATCGATATCCGCTCCGGCGACGTTCTCTACCGCCTCGGTCTGGACATCGCCCCAGAAATCGACAGTGACCCTCCTGGCATAGATCTCCTTTGCGTACGCCGAAGTATCACTCATCCAGGCCACGGCCCACTCACCGGAGATCTGAGACGCGGCAACCCTGGGATTGGTTTCAGCGTCCGGCCATGCGGCAATCCCGAAATCTCCTCCCCCGAGGATCGAGCCCGTTCCGCTGAGACGTACACCGTAGATGTTGCCCAGAACATCGTCCATGCGCTGATAGACGATGAGATACTCATTTCGGGTGGAATTGTAGGCGATATCCGGCCCGACACGTTCCTCGCTTGAGCTTGAGGTGACGGTGAAATTCGCGCTGATCAGGGGGAAAACAGGATCACCGGCATCGATTCGCTGCGCCGAGATATCGGAGTGGGTCGTCCCGCTTCCCTCGTTCCACCAGGTCACGAGGAATTCGTCCTCGCCGGAAGCCCAGGCAACCCGCGGAAATTGCTGCTGGGTCACTGCCGTACAGATATGGAAGGAGGGCATGGACTCGTCGGGACCATCCCAGGGAATGAATCTTCCCTCGATGTCCCAGTCTGAACCGTCGCCGGCGCTGTCACGCATCCAGACGACAAAATAGCGGTCGTGCACGGAATCGTACGCGACATCGGGAGTGGAACAATCACGGTGCGGACTGTCTTCGTAGGCAATCGTGAAGTTGCTCAGGATGCTCCCTGAAGCGGAGATACGGCTTCCCTGGACATAGCGCCCGAAGATCGAGCTGTTGACGTGCCAGACTGCCAGATATTCATTGTGAACCGAATTAAAGGCGACCTGGGGTCTGTACTCGTTATCGTCCTGGGACGAAACCGAAATTTCCGCACCCAGACTCAGTTCATCCGCCCTCATCACCGACGGTGTCACCAGCAGAAAAAGGATGAGTGAAAAAGCCGAGATTGTTTTCATGATTGACCTCCTGAAACTCGTTATTTTGTGAAGCTGACTTCTGCCTCCGGAAGTACTATCGACGTCGGGTCGGATTTTCCTCACGAAAAACCGAGAGACGTTCTGTTTTTGAAAGGCCGACTTCCCTCCGAGCTGAAGAAAAAACCCTTGACACCTGTGCATCGAATCGCAGGTGGTTGAGAAGTGCAAAAGCTACGAAATGAATCCAAAGGCGAAAGAGATCCACTCTCCTTCGGACTACCGCTCCGCCTCTGCCTTCCGCCTTCTCAGGCCCCGGAAAATCGCCGTTCCGGAAATCAGCAGCCCAACCAGACAGAATAGCTGAGCCCAGGTCAAGGGACCGAAGATGGGATTGGCCGTCTGACGGATGAACTCAATCAGGAATCTCTTGCTCGAATAGAGACCTAGAGCACTTGCGGCCAAGAAACCCGGGAATGGCCACGACCGGTTCTTCCGCCTCTTTCTCGAGAACTCGATGAGGAGCAGCAGGGCAAAAATCAACAGATCAGAAAAGGATGCGATCAGCTGTGTTGGATAGCGTAGCACTGTCAGGCCCTGGGTATCCCTCAGCCTCATGGCAATCCACGAGGTACTGGGTTTTCCGTAGCAACAACCCGCGCTCAAGCAGCCAATCCTTCCGATTGCCTGAGCGAAAGGCAGGGGAAGAACAGCCTCATCAAAGGCCTTCCGCCATGGCAGTCCCGCCTGTTTCAGGTACCAGAAACCCGTGACAGCCACCCCCACGATGACTCCGATAATGGAGTTTCCTCCCCAATAGGGTCCGGAGGACCATGGCAAGGCGTGAGGAATCAGGGTGACCATGTAGTGCAATACATAGGCTCCACCGACACCACCCCAACAGCTGAGAGCAAGACCGCGGACAATATGCTTCGTTTCAAAACCAGCCCGGTACAGGCGCAGGCCTGCCCATACGAGTGCCACCGTGATGGCCACGGTATAGAGCACTCGGTAAAGGCTCATCCCAATATCGCTTCTCCTCGCAACCGCACCGGCGCCCGCCTCACCGGATCATCGACATCGTCGTCGGATCGTTAGTCGTATTATCAACCACCGAACCGTAGCCCGTAACGCCTGAGCCCGAGAGCACTTCGACTTTCGCGTAGCCCGCCCCCATATCCGTCAATCCGGCCTTCTTCCAAAAAGGCTGATTCTCCTGTTTCCATTGACCGGGGTCCAAGCTGACATCGTAGCTCGTGAGCTCAGTCCCTGCAGCATCATAGAGATACACCCGGACCTCTGCATGCGACGAGCCTGTATTTGTCACCGCGATGTTGCTGCGATAATCAGCGTTCTCCGTCAGTTGGGAAATCATCGCCGACTGGCCGGCAGAGATCGTTCCAATCTGTGCGGTCGAGGCCAGACTCTGGCCGAGGGTACCTGATGGATAACAGGCTGCTGTGGAGCCGACCTGGGAATAGGTCCGGGAGCTGACAATGACACCGGATGAGCCTGTAATCTCGAGAGCACCGGCGCCGGAAGTTCCCATCAGATCGAGGACATCCCCGAGGATCTGTTGGGCGCCCGCCGGGATCTCACGGCTCATTACTGAGTCTCCGGAGGAGGCATGGAGACGAATCTCCACCTCCACGGCCGTATTGTCCGGATTCAACAGACCGAGATCGGTCCGCCATGCCGAACCGTTGGCGCCGCCCGCATGACTGGCCACCGGAATCCATGCCGAAGCCGATGCTGCCGAGGCAAGAACCGGTACCATGGTCGTCGGGTCGTTGGTCGTGTTGTCCACCACCGAACCGTAACTGACGATACCGGCGCCCGAAAGCACCTCGATTTCGGCATAGCCTGCTGCCATATCCGTCATTCCGGCCTTTTTCAAGAATGGCTGATTCTCCTGTTTCCATTGACCGGGCTCCAAGCTGACATCGTAGCTCGTGAGCTCCGTTCCATCGCCATCATCAAGATGTACCCGGAGCTGAGCCTGAGTTTGTCCTGTGTTGGTCACGGCAATATTCGTGCGATAGGCCTCGTTTTCCACCAGTTGAGGAATCAGGGCGGAGGAACCCGACGAAAGCACCAGACTATCGTCGCTGGAGGCCAGACTCTGGCCCAGGGTCCCCGAGGGATAGCAGTTCGCACTCCCGCCGACCTGCGAGTAAGTCCGCGAGGTCATCACCAGGGCGCCCGGGGCCGTGATCTTCAGTGATCCGGCGCCGGACAGTCCCAGTTGATCTACCACGTCCCGTAAAATATCCTGCGACCCCGCCGCAATGCTCCGCTGCATCGAGAGCTCTCCCGAACCGCTTTGCAGGCTGATCGTCGCCTCTACCGTTGCCGTCCCGGAGTTCAGCAGTCCCAGATCCGTCCGCCATGCCGATCCCTGGGCTCCGGCCGCATGGCTTGCGACCGGGATCCAGGCAGACCACTCCTGGGTCTCCGGAGGAATCCAGTTGCCGATCCACAGGTTGCTCGTCGTCCATGTCGTCTTCGACGCATCGTTTGCCTCAGACGCCCTCAAGGTCACCGTCTCTGCACCCTGAGCATCCGCCGGAACATCGCCGATGATCCAGATCGCTTGGGACCCACGCGGCAAACTCAGTGGGGCGGTGATCGGGCGATTGAGATCAGCATGTTCGAAATCACCATGATAGAGGCGCCACTCCAGACCCATGGAAGACTCCACCTGGAGAACCACAGACACGGGCGAGGATGCGGTACCCGTAATATCATGAAAGAGCTGGACCTGTTCAGGGGGAGTCACACGACCGAAGTTCGGGCCATCGAAAATAAAGGGCGGATCCGTCTGGGAAAAACCCGTATGATCCGTCAGACGTTTGGGAGAGGGCCCGAAGCAGCTCATCCCTTCCCCCTGGTACGAAACCGCTCCTTTCGAAGCGAGAAAATCCAGGAAGGCCGGCTCGTCGGTTCCCTCATGGCAGATGTAAAACTCCAACCTGCACTCGGCACAGGAATCCGGCATATCTCTGAGATCCAAGACTCCTTTCGTGAAAATTTCCCAGTCTTCGCCGGAGATTGGAAAATTCCCCTCAAGCTCGACCGGCGTCTGCACCGGGCGCAGAGCCGCCCATCGCGTGGCCGTCTGACGGGGTAGAGAATTCTCGAGGAACTCCTGGCGGGCCGGATCATATTCCATCGGCAGATCGGCGACCGCCTGACTTAGATCATCCCCTCCCCATGGCATGCTGTGGTCGAGGATGGCCAGGTGAGCCTCCTCTCCCTCCTCCATAACAACCGGCAGCGCATAATCCAGCGATTCCGCTTCCTGAGGAACGGGAAATCTCAGGGCAATAAAAAACGCACCACTCTGGAGATAGTCGATCAACCGTTGGGCCTGGGACTGTTCAAGGTCCACAGGATCCTCACGGTAGAACCAGTTGACCCATCTCCATCCGACGCCGGCCGCTTTCTCTGCTCTTTGAGTCGATATGACGTGCGGAAGCTGAGCCTCGGGGCCTGCTTTGGCGTTCCGTCGCGATAGGCTGAAACCATGTCGAGCGCCGGAAGGCGCCGTGCTCACGAAGGTATCCACAAAACGATAGTCTCCTACCCTGGAAGGTGGGACATAGCGCACGGTCAAATCGGGAGCAGAAGGCGTCGTCTCGTGGACAGGTACATCGGAAAACAAGAAGGGCGGGGGCCCCGCCGGGTTTGAGGGTTGATTTCCCTCAAACTCGAAGGTCAAGGCACCCTCGGGAGGCGTCCACTCAAGCTCAACCGGAGACCCCTCAGTCCCACCCTTCAGAGCCAGACCTATCTCCACAGCAGTGCCCAGAGCCTTCTCTCCAGCAGAGTCCCTCTTATTGCCACTAAACCAGAAAACGGCTCCCCCATACGGACCAGGACGGTCTATTGTAGATGTTGAATCGGAATCTCCGCAATTGTCGCCCAAAAGCACTGGAAGCACCAGAATCATCATGATAGCCCCAAGCGTTTTTATCTTTTCCAGGATCCCCGACAGATGAAAGCTCCCTCTCATTTTTTCCTCCCTCGTGGCCGACTTCGACACTCCAATATTCCCTGAGATTCTGCTTCTGCCCTCCTGCGTACACCACAGAAAAAACAAGCATCCGGAATCTCGGCAAGCTGTCCCTCAAGCTCAAAATCTCAATTCTCCTCTTATAATTGTAAATCCGAATATCTTTCTCTACAACCTCACAACGAGGCATTTGCGCTGTACACTGTCACGAATCGCCCATTCC
>JANTFG010000104.1 GCA_024763555.1 Thermoanaerobaculales bacterium | reverse complement strand
ATGAGTAAAGAACTGAACCTTCGGGATAGCGAATATATCCCGTCTGAATCTCAATGGGCCGGATCATGCCGGCTTCTCTGCCGTCTGGTCTCATCTGGTCCTCCTGTCCGCCCGGAGTATACGTCGGATTCTGCCGGCCGTGGAACTCGAGGCCCAAAAAGGGCTCACACCCTGAAGAGGAGGTCGATGCCATGCGAATCCAACGAAGACGGAAGAAAGCCGATGTCGAGATCTTTACCGGAACCATTGCCGATATCACCTTCCTGCTGGTGGTCTTCTTCGTCGTCACGTCCATTCTCGGCGCGACGCGCGGCCTGGGTTACCACCCCGACACGGAAGAACCCGCCGATGTCGTCAAACCGGAAGCCTCGATCGATGTCCATGTTCTGGCCGACGGTTCCCTCGAGGTCGACCGGCGACCGATGAGCCTTGAACAGCTTGGCCCCTATCTCGCCGCCCACCTCAGGCCGAACCCTTCTAAGCCGGTGATCCTCAGAACCGATGTCAATGCCTCTTACGGCGCGATGGTCGAAGTCATGGACGAACTCTATACCGCTCCGGAACGACTGGGCTACGAAATGCGGACACTGGCGATTCCAACCGAACGGGAGATCCAGCAGAACTGGGTCGACCGTGCCTTCTCAGATTCCTGAGTTCTCCGGTGATTTCGCCCAACCCGATTTCAGCTCAGACTCCGGTGGGGCGCCGCGAGAAAACAGGTCACCACATCCTTCATCGAACTGAATCTGGATATCGGAATGGCACGGCCGGAGTTCTCACGAAGAAGCGCCTCGTAGATCCTGGCCAGCTCCACCCGATTTTCAAAGAGCCATGTCTCGATCGGGCGCTCAGCTTCCGCTTCAGGAATTTCAAGCGGAATCTTAAGGGCGTGAAGCAGCACCCCGTCTGAATGGCGATACTGTCCCAGTATCCAGTTCCGTTTTCTTCTGTCATCGCGATAGGTCGCAACGACGAGGTTTTCGGGGACGGATACGGCATCGGCTCGCGGACCGCCGCTACTCCCTCGACTCAGGCGACGCAGGAGAACCTTCAGGTCCTTCTTCTCCTCCAGGACTTCCACGTCCTGATGCGTCCAGCGCACCGCTTCGACAAGCTCCATCGGCTCCAGACCCTTGAGTCGTGCGGTCCCCAGGAAACGAAGGCCGACGGAAATATTCTCGTTCAGATCCAGAACGAGCCAGCGCAGCGCATCGTAGCTGCCCACGGCGAGCCGAATGGGACCAAGTTCCTCTTCAAGTTCCCCGATGAAGTTAAAACTCAACACGATCCCTTCGTTGATCAGTTCCCCGTGGGGATCCAGGTAAGCCGGAAATGGCCGCTTGATTCCATCGCTCCGTCCTCCCCTGACCTCCATCAGGGGCCGAAGAAAATCCTCGACGCGTTCTGCATCATAGCCTCTGCCGACGAGCATCTGGGCAAACTGCTGGACCTCGCGGGTACTCTTGCCGGTACTCAAGCGTGCCAGCTCGACGATACTGTGACCAAAAAACTCGTATTCCGGTCGACCGCTGGATGAGCTTCTCATGGGCAGGAGATGGTAATGACCCGCATTGATCGCCACCCGCATACCTTTCGAGAATGGGAAACCTCGATCCTTCAGCTCGGTATAGACCGCCTGAATTTCAAGAGCGGCGGTCAGTGCCCTGCTTGCACGTCGGGAGGTGAGGAAGGCGCCGTCACCGAGAAACTTCTCGAAGCGGAGCCGCCTCCGCCGGGCGATCTCCTGCGTTTTCCCCTGGAAAATGTACATGAACTGGAGTGCGGATTCCTCGGCCTGGCGCCCTCGTTTCCGGATCTCTTCCATGACTTCCGAGAAATCCCGCAAATCGTAGATCAATCCGTATCGGAACACCGTTGTTTCCACAACGCCCTTCACTGCGAAATCCAGAGGCCTGGTCGATGCAGCAACTTCGATGTTTCTCCGATTTCTCATGAGGGTCATCCGGCCGTTCTCGGCACGAGCAATCGGCAGAATGCTCTTCCGAAGCCGAGCGACAATTTCGACCGCCTTGAGGTGGAGACCCAGAAGCCTCAAGAGATGGGCCTGTTCACGGCTCAACCCCAGACTCAGCAGAATACCCGAGGCCTCAAGCATCCTCAGGAGACCGGGCTGAAGCAACCTGAAAGACCTCGCCTCGACCTCGCCCGGACAGCCCTCCTCCAGCAGACCCCGAATCTCTCTCCTCTCCCGGAGCAGCTCCTTCAGGGGCACTTCGGCCGCCACGGCCGCCTTCAGCAATTCCTCGACCTTAGCCTCGAATCTGCCGGCGAGCATCGTCCCGAGTCGCTCGGGAGCTTCCGGAGGGAAAGCATCAACAAGAAGCAGAGGATCCCGAAAGAGGAGTCCCATCAGAGGGGAAGCTTCGGGGCGAGTGGGGGAATCGACGAGAGTGCGAAACTCATCTGCGGCCATCGAGAAGGCCCGGACCACCATTGAGCACAAACGAGCCGCCAACTGGAGCTGCAGTTTCTCACCGTCCACCGAAGTCCCCCGAAGCTGCCTTACCATTCGAGGTACAGCTCGCAGAACACTCTGAATCTGGGCCGAAATCAGAAGAAGCAGAATCTCCACAAAGCCCCTGCCATAGTCGTTGAGCAGGGCATTTCCCAACAGCATCCTGATTGATGCACTCCACCTTTCCCGTGCCGCAGTCACGGCCCGCTGGTCAGCGCCCTCGACCTCAAGGCGGAATCGGGTTTCCCGATCGATGAGCGCGCCGAGTTGGGAGTTGATCCTTCGGAGGCCATCCGAAAGAGCGACCGGATAACCCCACTGAAGCACCCTCTCTTCTTGAGGATCGTAGACAGGATAGGGTTCCGGAAGAACTCGGGCGAGTTCCGGCAGGAGCTTCTTCCACCCCCCCCGAATGTCCTCGTCGCTAAGTAAAATTGGTCGGTTCGACTCCGCTTGGAGAACAAGTCGAAAGCGATCCGGAGGCAAAGGCAGAGCTTGCATCGATTCATTGTATCCTGAACCGCACCAAAGCACATTCCACCCCCGCTATACTGAGAGCATGAGATTTCAGCGCATTCTCCTGCTCCTCGTCGCCGCGACGACCATTCTGATTTCAGGCGCCTCCACTCTCCGAACGCTCCGCAGCTTCTACCAGCTCGACTTTCTTCAGACCCGAATCGAGGAAGGGCTCCGGGTAGAAAAACTGGATCCGGGCTCCCCTGCCGCCGAAGCCGGCCTGAAAAACGGCGATATCATCCTCGAAATCGACGACCGGCCGGTTAACGAACTGGAGGATCCTGAATTCTCTCTGGCGGGTGGAAACGACCACCTCCTGATGGTCAGGAGGGAAAATCAGGAAATCGGACCACTGGAATATGAGCCGCCCCCACCCCACTGGGATCAGGACTACCTCGCCCGAAGCTTTGTCGGCGCCTTCGGACTCTTCTGCGCGCTCATCGCAGTTTTTCGAACGCAGCGGGAAGAGGCCCCGACATTCCTTCTTCTTGCCGCCTCGGCTCTCCTGGTCGGCGCCATTCCGCACCGAACCGCCTCCTTGAGCCTCGCCTTCAGCGTGTTGCACCGCATCGCCGGAATGGCCATGCCTTACCTGCTCATCCGCTTCTTCCTGATTTTCCCCAGGAAGAAAATGTCCCTCGTGTTTCTGGACAGCGCGGGGGTCTTGGCGACTCTCTGGGCCGCCCTGACACCTGTGCTGCCGGATATGAGCGCATGGTGGCCGGTCGCAGTCGTGATCATTCGAGTCTTCTTCACCGGCGGTCTGCTGGTGGGGATCGGGCTGGCGGCCCACCGCTGGTGGATCGACTCTCCGGGGTCCCGCCTCCGCCGACAGATTGAATGGGCTGGTCTCGGTCTCTTTGTCGGACTCGTGCCCTACGGGGCACTCCTTCTGATTCCCAGTCTCCTGGGCATCAGCTACGAGCCCTTCCACTGGATGGCCATCCTTCCGATGGTCGCCGTTCCCCTCTCTTTCCTCGCAGCCCTGGAAGAGTACCGCCTCTGGGACCTCGAGCCGATCACCCGCGACCTCGTCTCGGGCACCATCGTCATCGCCATGGGAGGCCTGGTCTTTCTGCTGACGGACTTCCTGCTTCAGCGTTTCGGAGGAGCCTTTGGAAACCTGCGGAACCTGCTCGCTTTTGCCGCCGGAGTCATTGTCGTCGTCTTCCTCCAGCCCCTGCGGGGCCGTGTCGAGGTCTTTCTCGATCGCTGGCTCTACTACGGACGACCGACTCCGCGCTGGCTGCTGACGAATTCCACCCGCGACATCGCCACGGCTGAGGATCCCGAGGAACTGCTGTCAAGCCTCTCTCGCAGCCTGAAGGAGGGACTTGAGATCGAACCGGTGCTCGGCTATCTCCGTGACAGTGGCTCCCGTTTCCGCCTGATCGGCCCGGGCCCGGCGCCGGCCGAACTGGTGTTGGAGGAGATCGAGACCGCCTTTCCGTCGAAGACGGAAGGGCCGCTCTCTGAATTCGGAATCCGGGAAAGGCTGTTTCTCGAGAGAGGCGGCGTGATTCATGGCATCCTCTACCTCGGCGCTCGTCGGGGCCTGGCGCCCCTCGGCTCGGAGGCACGATCGGTCGTCGAGGCTTTCGCAGCACAGGCCGCCCTGGGCCTTGAGAACGCCCGCCGCCTCCATGAACTCAGGAGAAGAGCGGAGGAATACCGAATTCTCCACGCCAATACCCAGCGGATCATCGAATCCTCGGCGGTCGCAATTCTCGTCTGTGATGCCGGAGGTCGAATCCTGTCATCGAACCGAAGGACGACTGAACTCTTCGGACTGGACGCCCGGGAAATCGTAGGGAAGAAGCTCGACGAGTACATCGAATTACCCGAGGACTGGAAAGCCCAGCTTCCCTTCCATGCCGAAAACGCTGAGACACGAAGCCGCCAGGATCCTCCGGCTCACTTCATCATGGCCCTTTCCGTACTTGAGCTTGAGACGGGTTCCTTCAACGGAAGAGTCGTCGTCCTTCAGGATGTCAGCGAACTCCGCTCCCTCCAGGACCGAGTCCGGGAACAGGAACGCCTGGCGGCTCTGGGACGATTCGCGGCCGGCCTCGCTCATGAGATCAATACCCCCCTGACGGGAATCTCCTCCTATGCCCAGATGCTGGGATCCCTCACTCCGGAGGAAGACCGGAGGGCCGAGCTGGTGGAGAAGATCATCAATCAGAGTTTCCGTGTCGCGAGAATCGTGTCCAACCTCAGGGAACTTGTCCGGGGCAGCGGAGAAGACCCGCAGCTCATGGAGATTTCGACAGTCGGGTGTATGGCGGCCCTGGATGCAGCACGTTCTCTGGGCGCCGAGCACCGACTTCGATGCAGCCATCCCTCCGAAGGCCTTTTTGCCTGGGCCGCTGAGGGCGCGATCGAACTGGCCCTGGCAAATCTCATCCGAAACGCCATTGAGGCCTCGCCCCCCGACACACCCGTGGAGCTCGAATTCAGGGAGGAGTCCGGCAGGGCATTGATTCTGGTCCGGGATCGGGGCCCGGGTGTTCCGGAAGAGATTCGCCCGAAGGTCTTTGATGCCTTTGTCACGACGAAAACCGAGGGCGGCGGAACCGGTCTCGGCCTCGCCATCACGCGTGATATGATCTCGCGGCTGGGCGGAAAGGTCAGCCTCAGACAGCTTCCTGAAGGCGGAACGGAAGCAGTCGTTGAACTGAAGGGAAGAGATGGTCTCCAAGATTCTCATCATTGATGACGAGCCCGTTCTTCAGGACGTCCTCATGAATCTCCTCACACCCGAGGGATTCGAGATCCTGCCTGCGCTGAATGCTGCCGAAGGCCTGGATATCTTTACCCGTGAGGAGGTTGACCTGATCCTCCTTGATCTCATGCTTCCCGACCGTCCGGGGCTGGAACTGCTCCCGGAGATCCTCCAGCTGGAAAAGGAAATCCCGGTCATCGTCATCACGGCGCACTCCTCCATCGAAACGGCGATTCAGGCCATCCAGAGCGGCGCCTTTCATTATCTGCCGAAGCCCTTCAAGAATGACGAGGTTCTGCACCTCGTCCGCCAGGCTGTCGAGCGTCGTCGCCTGCAACAGGAAAACCGGCAGCTCCGGGAACGGCTGAAGGGCGCGGGAGAGTTCACCGGCGCCAGTCGTCGAATCCGTGAGATCTATGAGCTCATCCAGCGTGCCGCCCCTGCCCGCTCGAATATCCTGATCACCGGCGAAAGCGGCACCGGGAAGGAACTCGCCGCCCGCGCCATCCACCGCCTCAGCCCAAGGGAGAAAGGTCCATTTGTTCCGGTTCACACCTCGGCCATCCCTTCCGAGCTCCTGGAATCAACACTTTTCGGGCACATCAAAGGCGCCTTCACGGGTGCGGTCGCGTCGAAGATGGGACTCTTTGAGGCAGCGGACGGCGGAACGGTTTTTCTCGATGAAGTTGGAACCATCGCACCGGACACCCAGACCAAGCTTCTGCGCGTCATCCAGGAAAGGGAGATTCGCCGGGTTGGCGGAGTCGAAAGCCTCAATGTCGACGTCCGCATTCTGGCGGCAACCAACGTTGATCTCTGGAAAGAAGTCCAGGCCGGACGCTTTCGGGAGGATCTCTATTACCGTCTCAACGTCATCACCATCGAGATGCCGCCCCTGCGCGAGCGTCGCGAGGACATCCCGCTGCTTGCCATGCGCTTTCTCCGGGATTTCGCCGAAGAAAACGGTCGACCCGTTCAGGCTTTCAGTCCGGAGGCCATGGATCTCCTCTCGGCCTATGAGTGGCCCGGAAATGTTCGCGAGCTGGAAAATGCGATCGAAAGGGCGGTTGTTCTCTCAAGCGGCTCCGAGGTTGACGTGGAAGCGCTCCCCCCGGCACTTCGAGGAACAAGCACCGCGACAAGATTGCCTGAGATAACTCCGGAAGGCCTGGACTACCGGAAAGCCGTCGCTGAATATCAACGGGCCCTGGTCCGGAAAGCGATGGACCTCAGCGGGGGCGTTCAACGGAAGGCCGCCCGCCTCCTGGGTCTCAGCCCAACGACATTCAATGAGATCTACCGGCGCCTGGAGATTCCCGGACCCGACTCGAAGTCATGAAGCCATCTGCGGATACCCGCCTTTCCTCGGACCGGATCCTCCTCGCCGTGGACCCAGGTGGCCGAAAAACCGGCCTGGCCCGACGAGGCGCTTCGGGCATCATCACTCCCATCGGAATCATCGAGTCACGGCATCTCGATCAGGGCGTGGATCGGATCGCGGCGGAGATCGATTCCTCCGGAGCCGAACTCTGCATCATCGGTCTTCCCCTCGACGCCGAAGGCCGTGAGACCGGAGGCTGTCGGAGAAGTCGGGCTCTCGGCCGGGCCCTCGAGGAGAGAGGCTATCGCGTGCACTATCAGCCGGAATACCTGACAACCCATGAAGCGCGCGAACGCGCCCGCGAGATCGGCCGTCCGGCTTCGGCCCCCGTTGACGATCTTGCCGCCGTAATTCTCCTGGAAGATTATCTGGCCCATCCTGCCCGCGGAGGAGAGGATGGCGACTAGAAAAAGCTCAGCCACCGGAAGCTCAGTCCTTCCAATCCGAATCGCCGCCCTGGGGATCCTCCTTCTGATCTCGATCGCCGCCGGCTATTTCTATTCCCAGCTCTGGGGCCGCCACCTCGAGAAAGCGCTTCATCTGGATGTTCCCCGGGGTGCCTCGGGCAAAGCTGTCCTCCACGATCTCGAAAAAAGGAGAGTCATCTCCTCCACCCTCCCGGCACAACTCTATCTCAGGGTCCGGGGCGGATCCATCCGATGGGGTTCCTATTCCTTTCCTCCGGGGATTTCAGTGGAGAAACTGCTCTCGAGACTGATCGAGGGCCGGGTTGACACCCTCAGCGTGACCATCCCGGAGGGAGCCCGGGCCCTGGAGATCGGTGACTTGCTCGACGCCGCAGGAATCCGGGCGGAGAGGCCCTGGAAGGAGATTATCCGGAGCACCCGGTGGATTGCCGATCTCGCACCCGACGCCGCAACACTGGAGGGCTTTCTCTTTCCGGACACCTATCATGTCGACAGCGGCCTCGACTCCGGCGCCGTTGCCCGGCAGATGATTCAGAATTTTAGAGGGGTCTGGGCCGAGGAGCGGGCGGCCGTCAGCGGGGATGGGCGGAGCCTCGAGGACATCCTCACCCTGGCCTCCCTGGTTGAAAGTGAGACGGGGGTTTCCTCCGAACGCGCCCGAATTGCAGGGGTTTATCTCAATCGCCTGAGAAAGGGCATGCTTCTGCAGTGCGATCCGACGGTCATCTACGCCCTCGAGCGCCATGGACTCTACCGTGGAACACTCAGTCGCAGGGATCTCAAGTTCGATGATCCCTACAATACCTATCTCCGACCCGGCCTGCCGCCGGGCCCGATCTGCAATCCCGGCCGCGCGGCCATCCGAGCCGCCATTCAACCGGAAAAACACTCATATCTCTACTTCGTCGCCGCCGGGGATGGCGGTCACCGCTTCTCGCGCACCTTAAAGGAGCACAACAGGGCCGTGGCCGACTATCGACGCATGAAGAGAAAGAAGCACTGAGACTCCGGGAGCGGCGATCCGGATCCGCATGGCGAGCCCGGGACGGGGGCACGGACAGCCGACCGGGGTCGGCTCCGCATCTGCCACCATCGCTGGAACTCCCTCTTTCCCAGGGGGCAAAAAACTACCCCGCTACTTCTTTTTCTTCGACCCCTCGGCCGGGAAAAGATCCCGGAGGGGACCGACGATCTCGGCCAGGGAGGCGTGAAGAGGAGCGCCTGAGCTTCCCCGACCGGTGGACGTCCGGGCCTGGGGCCCTCCCCTCTGCTCCCGTCCCCGGCCGCGCGGCGGCCTCGACGCCTGCCGGGCCGCCTTCCGGGCTTCAAAAAAGGGCTCCCTTGCGGCCCGAAACTCCTGCCACAGCTCGTCATCCAGACGACGCGACACCGATGGAATCTTCTTCCATTCCTCCATCAGTTCCTGCATCTTTCGGAAACCCTCGTCCCAGTCTCTGCAGTCGGCCAGGGCCGCCGCCTCGGCAACCAGCTTTTTCCGGGCCTTGAGACTTTCCCGGACTTCATCCGAGTGTTCCGCCCGACGCTCAAAAAAGAAGCGGCGCGCCTCCCGAAAACGCTGCCAGAGGGCCTCATCCTCATCACCGCCCGCCGATGGCGCCTTCTTCCACTGTTCCATCAGCCGATCCATGGCCTCAGCCGTGGATTTCCAGTGGGTGGAGTCTTTCAGTTCTTCGGCCTCGTCGACAAGGCGTCTCCGGGCCTCCCGCCGTTCGGCAATTTTCTCTTCGGTCTTTTCGGCCGCCCGATGCGCCTTTTCCAGCAGGGCTTCGAAATCGCCGATGGCGTCGGCATGTTCCACCCAGTGGATGAAGGACCGCAGAGACTTGAGGTTCCTGACCAGGTTTTTCGAGCCGGAAATCTCCTTCTCGAGCAGGACCCAGCGTTTCTGCAGTTCCTCGAAACGCTCGATCAGGCGGGCGATGATCGCCTTGCCATCCTCGCCCTTGACGCGGCCGATGACCCGGGAGCCGAAAAAACGTCCTCCCCGGACCCATATCCGTCCGTCGACATTGATCATGACCGGTTCGTCACCGCTCCAGCTGGGCGCTTCGAGCCCTCCGCTTTCCAGTTCCTCATCGAGGTCCAGAAGGGGCATGTCGGCAGGGGCATCATTCAGGGGTGTCATCATTTTCCTCGTCCGAATATTCTACCCCGGCCACAGGCTCCGCAGAAATGACCCGGGGCGGGGAATTGAGAATCTGCACAAAATCCATCGTGTGAGAAGGCTCTCCTCGTTCAACAGCGGGGGCATCAGCTGCTCAACTCGCCCAGCTCATCCTCCACGGCACTGAGAATTTCGCAGGAGGAGACAACATCAAGCATGACATTGTGGTCCTTGTGGAGGGGTCGGTCGATATCGAGGAAATCTACGTGTTTTCTCACGGCCGCGTGGGCCACCCGGGTCCCCCGACCCGGTGTGAAGGAGCGGAAATCCAGGGCCTGGGCCGCCGCCATCAATTCGATCCCGAGAACACCGCAGGCCGCATCCAGGATCTTCCGGGTCTTCAGCGAAGAGTTCATGCCCATCGAAACGAAGTCCTCCTGGTCCGCTGCCGCCGGGATGGACTGGATGAAGGCCGGCGCCGAAAGGATCTTCTGCTCGACGATCTGCATATCCGCCGTGTACTGGCTCAGCATCAGTCCGGAGAAGAGTCCCGCCTTGTTGGTCAGAAAGGGCGGCAGACCCGCCGAAAGAGCGGGGTTGGTCAGACGATTGAGGCGACGCTCCGAAAGCACACAGATCATGGTGATCGCGGCGCCAAGACTGTCGATGGGCAGGGAGACCGGGGTTCCCTGGAAGTTTGCTCCCGTCAGGACGATTTCATCCTCGGGCAGGAAAATCGGGTTATCGCCGACGCCGTTGGCCTCGATCTCGATCTGGGATCGGGTCCAGCGGAGCTGGTCGCGGGCCGCACCGATGACCTGGGGAGTAGAGCGCATGGAATAGGCATCCTGGACCCGCACCTTTTCTTTCCCGCTGAGAAGATCCGAACCTTCGATGATGCGCCGGATATTGGAGGCTGAGACGACGGCGCCGGAGAAGCCGCGAAGCCGGTGCAGTCGCTCATCGTAGGGTTTCATATTGGCCTTGAGGGCCTCAAGGCTCATGGCGGCGGCGATCTCGGCCTGTTTGAGCCACCTTTCGGCATCGTAAACAGCCAGCGCGCCGATGGCGGTCAGGAGATTGGAACCGTTGATCGTCGCCAGTCCGTCCCGCGCCTCCAGGCCCGGGATGGGAATTCCCGCCGCGTCCAGGGCCTCATGACCGGGCATCCGTCTGCCCTGGTAGAAGGCTTCGCCTTCACCCATCATCAGCAGGGCGATCTGGGACATCGGCGCGAGATCGCCGCTGGCGCCCACCGATCCCTTTTCGCAAACGACCGGAGTGACACCGGCATTGAGCATGGCGATGAGCGTCTCCGTGATCTGCAGTCGACAGGCCGAGTGCCCATTGGCATGAACATTGGCGCGCAGGAGCATGGCGGCCCGAACGTGATCCTCCCGAACGGGCTCGCCGATCCCCGCCGCGTGGTTGTAGATCAGGTATCGCTGGAAATCACGGGTCTGCTGGGCATCCAGGACCACTTCGGAAAACTCCCCGATCCCCGTGTTGACTCCGTACATGATCTCGCCGGCGGCAATTCTCTCCTCGATGAAAGCGCGACAGCCGAGGATTCTCGCGCGGGCTTCCTCCGTCAATTCCACCTTTTCGCCCTGCCTGGCAACAGCTTCAATATCCTCGATCGTCAGTCCGGAACCGCTGAGTTGAATGCTCATCCCACCCTCCAGCGGATGATTATTGCCTGCGGTTCCTTGATGTCAAGCTCAATCCCCGAACTGAGAGGCACAAAAAAACCCGGCGGTGCCGGGTGGAATGCACATTGGCTGGGGCGCAGGGATTCGAACCCCGATACTACGGTCCAGAGCCGCATGTCCTGCCGTTGGACGACGCCCCAACACGCGGGAATGGGAGTATAGCCACAGCCCCCCCGGCGGTCAAGCCCCAGTTGAGCCGAGGTTGTTGCGCTGTACCTTGGTTGTCTCGGGTCCGTCATGGAGCGCGGACTTTAGTCCGCATTCTCGAAACTGTTGATGCAACCGATGTTACAT
>JANTFG010000103.1 GCA_024763555.1 Thermoanaerobaculales bacterium | reverse complement strand
TGGATGAGATCAACCGCTGATTCCTGGGGTGAAGCACTTTTCGACTCACCTATATCCTGTTGTAACCCAACAACTTGTAAGCAGCGCAATAGCCTCAAACCGGGACATTTATTTTGAACACCCATTGGTTATGGTAGGATTTTGAGTCTATGGTGGAGGACGATACCTCAGATTCTCTTTCTGCAGAGGTTCCGAAGGAAAGCTCTGATTTCCGGGACAGTATCTGCCTTGGATTCCTCGTTCTTCTTGCCCTGATCTTCCTCTGGCACATCGTCATTCAGGATCATGTTCTGATGCCCCTTGATCTCCAGCAGCAGATGGAACCATGGCGGAGCGAGCTGGACATTGGGTCTGGAAGCTCACCAGAAAACCGAATGGTCAGTGATGCTCTCTGGCAGTTTTATCCCATGGCTTCGGTTTCGAAAGAGGCCTGGCAAAACGGGATGCCTTTCTGGGATCCTTATGTACTGTCGGGAATGCCGGCTCTGGCACGTGGCGAGCTCTTTACAAACCCGCTATTCGTATCGCTGTCTTCCCTTCTTTCGATCGACAGAGCCCTGAACCTGAACGCTATTCTGACGCTTCTGATCGCATCTCTCTCCATGTTCCTGCTTCTTCGGGAAATGAAGATCGGCCGGCTTGGCGCCGTTCTGGGGAGTCTTGCATTCACATATAACAGCTACCTTGTGTGCTGGCTTTCGCTTCCGGTAACGACTGCTTCAATGGTCTGGCTCCCTTTAATTTTATGGAGTTGGGAGCGATCGATGAGAAGACGGCAATTGAGATGGACGCTCGTCGGGATCCTTGCCTTCGCCCTTCAGATTCTCTCAGGCCATGTCTTGTGGCCTTTTTACAGCGCTTTCACCTTCTGTCTTCTGGTGCTCTTCAGAGCACTTCAGCTTTTCTTTACGAACCCGGATTCCAGGCAGTGGCTGCGTTCTCTCACGACAGCCGGAATCATCCTCGGCGGAGCAATGATTCTCGTTGCGCCCCATATTTTTCAGACTCTGGAGCTCTTTTCGCTGACCGGAAGAAGTCGCGCAATCGGCCGGACATCTTCCTTACCGATCAAGAACCTGATACGACTGATTGCACCCGATTTCTGGGGGAATCCACTGGGAGGTGATCTCTACTGGGGGAAATTTAATTATACCGAGACCGCTCTGTACTTTGGCGTGTTGCCCCTGATCCTGATTGTGGCAAGCCTGTTCTCGTCAAGGAAGATGGAGGCCCGCAGCCTATTCGGCGCTGGCCTGACAGGACTGTTGGCTGTGTACGGAATTTTCCCCTTTCGGCAGCTTGTCAGTCTTCTGTGTCCGGTATTCCTGAAGACATTTCCGGGGAGAATCTTCTTTGTTGTTGCCTTTGTCTGGTCCATCTCCGTGGCCCTTGGCGCTGATTGGCTTGAGGCTCAGACAAGATCAGATCGAAGAATACGCCTTCTGAGCTTCGGAGCCGGGATTATTGCGTCTCTTCTCTTTCTGCTGGCCGGATCTCTCAGGTTCATTCATCCGGTTGTCGCCGAAGCCGGAACAGAGCTTGCGTCGAAGGCCTACAGAATTGCACATCTCAGGACTCTCAGTACTCTGAACGGTGCCGCGTGGTTGTCGGTTGCAGCGCTTCTCCTGTGGCTCTGGTACCGGTGGACAGGACGAGGACCTATTACAAGGTCCTTACTGAAAGTCGTTTTCATTGTGGCGGTGGTGGTGGATCTTTTTCTTGTCGGAATACGATACAACCCAAGCTTCCCCAAGAACTCAGCCTTTCCTATTACACCGAGTCTGGGTTTTCTTGAGAATTTGAAACAGACAGAAAGGGAGCCTTTTCGGGTCGTCAATATTCCATCCGCCCATATGTTGCCGGGCTTGAGCGCCGAGTTTTTCCGCATTCAGACTGCTTCCGGCTATTCCTCCTGGCTTCTTCAACGTTACTCTGAGTACTCGGAGCTGAGCGGGTGCCGTGCCGATGGGCTGCTACTGCAGGTCTATTTCAAAGACTGTTGCTCTCCACTGCTGGATGCCTTGAATATCAGGTATATCCTGACAGACAAAAAATCGATACTTCAGGGTACTGGTACTGTAGATTTTCTCAATCTACTCCGAAAATCCCTGAAAACCAAGGTATTGCTTGGGACAGTTCAGCGGCGAAACTGGAAGATTGAGGGAATCCGCCGGAAACTCCTCTTCCAGCCTGCACCGGGCCGCGTTGAGTTTCGATCACTCACTCCGGGACCTCACAGCCACCTGCAGACCGCGATCGCCATGGGTCCTGAATCCTGGAAGAAAGCGGGAGACGGCGTTCACTTTGAAATCAGGGCCGACATTTCCAACGCGACGGAGGTCTTATTTTCGAAGTATATCGATCCCAAGAATATCCCCTCCGATCGCAGATGGCACCCAGTGGATCTTGACCTCTCCCGTTTTGACGGGAAGGAAATTTCGATCAGCCTCTCGACGGGCGCAGGACCCGAAGGTAATTCCGATTTTGATTGGGCCGGTTGGGCTGAGCCCCGCCTGAGCGATGCAACTGAGCCGACCCTGTCCCTAGTTTTTGACGGCAGGAACAGGGTGTATCGGAACGACAGGGCGCTTGACAGAGCATGGATCGTCCACAAAGTAAAGGAAGTCCGTCCCGGGAACATGGATTTGATACGTCGTTT
Source organism: Thermoanaerobaculales bacterium (assembly GCA_024763555.1). Taxonomy (GTDB): domain Bacteria; phylum Acidobacteriota; class Thermoanaerobaculia; order Thermoanaerobaculales; family Sulfomarinibacteraceae; genus JANTFG01. The sequence continues at coordinate 9,088 of JANTFG010000103.1, read as the reverse complement.
CTTGACCCAACCCGATTTTGAGCCCGCACACGAAGCCATTGTTGAAGGAGAACTTCCGCACCATCTCAGTGGAATCCGCCTGAAGGGAGTCAAAGACAGGGTTCATTTCACGAGCTACCAAGCCCAGCAAGTTTCCTTGAGTGCCCGCACATCGGCTGATGGTCTACTGATCTTGTCGGACACCTTTTATCCCGGCTGGAATGTCCTTGTGGACGGAGAGAAGCGCGAAATTCTGCAGACCAATATGATGATGAGGGGTGTGTTTTTGAAAGCGGGGGAACACGAGGTTGTCTTCGAATTCCACTCGAGGTCCTTCATGTGGGGCCTCGTCTTTTCGGGTGTTATGCTGGTATTGCTTGCTCTGGGATTGGTCGCGATCTGGTTCTTCCGGAAACACTCAGCACGCCGCCAGTTGAGCCCGGACAAGGACTAGTACAGCGCAACAACCTCTTACACGATCAGCCTTGATCCCAGAGGTCAATCCGGGCTATGATGTCCTCAGAACAAATACGGGAGGTTCTGATGCGACGATTGGTTTTGATAGTTCTGGTTGTACTCGCTCTCGGCGCAACCGCGGCGATCGCCGAGGAGGCCCAGGGTGGGCTTCGATATTCCATCACAGTCACAAAATTCGAGAACAAGGCTGGATGGTACGGTCATTTTGATATCGGCAACGCCTGGGGCACCGTCCTGACGGACATGCTCAATCAAAGCGGGCATTTCATCGTTTTAGGTGAGACCGACATGCGTTCGGCCGCCATGGACGAGCAGGATTTTGCCGCTTCCGGTAGAACAGCCGGCGGTAAGAAGGCGCCGGTCACCGGACAGATGACGCCGGCCCAGCTCCTCGTCAAGGGCGCGATTACCCACGTTCAGGACGGCGTCAAGAAGGGTGGCGGCGGAATCCGGATCCACGGTTTCAAGATCGGCGGCAAGGGCGGCAAGGGTGAGATCAATGCCACGATCTACATTGTCGACTCCACGACGGGACAGGTCCTTGCCTCGAAGAGCGTCGTCGGCACATCCAAGCAGAAAGGCCTGAGCCTGGGCTACAACACCGGTTCCTGGGGAGCGGCTTTCGGTGGAGAGAAGAATGACAACGTCGGGCTGGCGATCCAGGCCGCCTGCGACGAGGCCGTCAAATTCCTGGTTTCCCAGCTGCCCAACCTGCCTTGGACCGGCTCCGTCGTATTGGCCAAGCCCGGAAAAATCTACGTCAACCGAGGCTCACGGGAAGGCATTCAACCCGGACAGATGTTCACGGTCGGGGACGTCGAGGTCCTCCGTGATCCAGATACCGGCGAGGTACTCGATGAGAGCATGACGACGATAGCGACGATCAAGGCCGATACGGTCAAGGAGAAGATCTCCATCTGTTCCGTCGTCAGCGGCGACGGTGCGGCCGTTGAAAAGGGAATGACTGTTCATCTCCCCTGAATCGGGCAAGAGAATTTCCGGCGGCGTCCTCAGCGGACGCCGCTTTTTTTTGGGAGAAAGCCGGGATATACTGGAAAGGGTATTCGAGGAGGCGCGAGATGAAGCGAAGGATGCTGTCCTGGATTGTTATCGCCATGATTTCATGGACTCCACTGCTCTCAGCACAGGATCAGAACGATGCTCCTCCCCCAAAAGAAGTCCAGAGCCCCTTCCAGGAAGAAATCGAATACAAACCCGGGCAACTCCTCGAATTGAATCTCCTCATCGACGGCATCCACTGGACATCCTTCAAAATAGGCAGCCAGAATACCGAGGATCTCAAACCTGGAAAGACCACGAAAATCGAGGTCATCAATACTCTCGAGAACAGAAGCTCGCACTCTCGAGTCATTTCAATCGTCATCCTTCTGGAAAATGAGACCGGGAATTTGCTCCAACGTCTGAGCATGGGTGAGGTCAAACTCTCAAAGGGCAAATACCGGACCGACCGTCAAAAGTTTAAGGTTGAAACCGACGCTCTCATCGGTCTTTCGAAGATCTACATTTTTGCAGAGACGAAGTAATTCGTCTCTTTGAGGCTTCTGAAGGCTCAGGGCGTCACATAGTCCCAGGCGGAAGTCGAAGAGTCTTCGAATCCATCCGAAAAGATCGAGCCGGTGTCCGGCACTCCCCGCAACACGATATCGTCGAGGTGCCATCCATCTTCCTGGACGGAACCGTCCGAACTCAGTCGAAAACGGATTCGCGCCTGAGATGCTCCATCAAGACCGGGTAGGGGCAGCACGACGCTCTTCCATCCTCCGGAATCACCATCATAATGTGCCGCCGCAGTCCAAGTCGAGCCGTCATCGGTGGAGAACTCGACGTGGCAGTAGTCATAATTGCTCTCGGTCGAGTAATGCTGTGAAAATCTCAGTTCCACATCCTGGAGATCGGAAAGATCGAGTCCAGGCGAAACCAGAGAAGAGTCCACATCGTTCCCATAGTCGCCGCCCGGCGAGTCGGACCAGGCATGTGAGGGACTCGAGGAGTCCTCATCGCTCAGAGCCCAGGGAGACTCCGCCGTCCATCCGGTCGCATTCGAATCCTCCCCGTCATCCGAAAGGAAAAGCTCAAAGGCCTGCAGCCTGAAGTTCACGGTTGTTGTCGTGCCCGCTGCTGCGGAGACTCCTTCCACCGTCACCCCACCGAAGTCAGGCGAACTCGGCTCCGCCCTCAGCGAATACTGCCCCTCCGGCAGCATGAGATCATAGGCCCCGGTCTGAGGGTCGCTCATGACCGAAGTCAGCGCCGAAGCGCTGACTGTGGCCTCCACGGGAGAGCCATCCGTCCCGGAAAGTACCGTCCCCGCGATATGGGGCGCCGTCGCCGGATCAAGGATCCAGAAAAAAACCGCCGAGACAGGACCCCAGATATCTCCATCATCCTTTGCCTGACAGTAGAGTGTATGCCGCCCCTCCGCCAATCCGCCTGTGGCCAGCGATGCCCGCAGAGACTCAATCCCCGAGTTGAAGCTGCCGTCAGCTGCATCGAGCGCCAGGAATGAGGGCGCCGGTTGAGTCCACGGCGGCAGATCGAAGCTGCAACGAGCCTCAGCCACATTCCCGGTGGCCTCCGAACCATTGGAGTTGTTGTAGCGCGTATCATCCGCCGTCGCATTCAACTCAAGAACGGAACCCGGAGCGACAAAGCTGCCCCCATCCAGGCCCAGGTCCAGGAGATCCGGGCCTTTCGGCGTCAGGTAGGGCGTCCGGGCCACCTTCGCAGCATAGATCAGCGCCTGGAGATTGTCCGGCAGAATCGTGTCCTCAAAAGTGGAACAGTCCTGAAAAAAATCCGTTCCCAGTTCAAAGGTGTAGGATGGGACACCGAGATCTCCATACACGAAATCGTCCGTCGTCCCGTCAGTCGGGTACAGGCCGACCGATTGGTCCGGGCTGTATCCGTTAAAATACGCCAGCTTCCGTCCCAGAGTCTGCATCTGGATCCCGTTCGGCGCTACCGAAGAGGTGAAACCCCAGGGCCAGAGAACCAGCTCAGAATAGCTGTGGACATCGAGGTAGACTCCGGTCGTGGTATCGGGCGCCGCGTCGGTGTCGTTCTCACCCCTCTGGTCGGGGAAAATCGACCTCGCGTAGGACTGCACCGCCTGGACCTCCGGTTCAGAGGCCGCGCTGGGCCCCCGGTAGGTCTCATCACATGAATAGGTTGAAGACCCGTTACAGCATCCCCACCGAAAACTGAAGTTCCGGTTGAGGTCGGCGCCCCGGGAATTCGAGGTCGCGCCGCAGTAGTTCTCATTGGTGTTCTTTCTCCAGGAGAGTCCGGACTCCGCCTGCTTGCGGCCATCCGGGTTGGTCTGCAGCAGCAGGTGGATCTCGTGCTCGTCCAGCAGCCAGGTCGCATCCGCGTCCACTCCGTAGTTGTCGATGAGATACTCCGCAAAGCGGGTCATCAGCTCAGCGGTCGTGTACTCACGGGCATGAATGGCAGAGGTTACGAAGAAAACCGGTTTCCCCTGACCCTCTCCTGTCGGAGTCCCGGTCGTTTCCGAATTCCCTAAGACCAGGACCCGCATGTCATAACCGGCATTTCCACCGGGTTCCGTCTTTTCCCAGCTGTCTCCGGCGTCCACAAGCCTCGCCAGAGTCGGATGATCGGCCACAATCTGCTCAGCGGTGGCGTAGGTCTCCTCAACGGTCCGATAGCAGGGATATCCGGGAATCCCGGATCGCTGATTCGGAAGGCGAAAATGCGGCGCACAGTAATCCGCCGTACGCTTCGTGTCGATCTCATATTCCAGTCCCAGCGCGCTGAGACGAGCCATGCCCTCCTCATCGAGGTCTGTGATGAGAATCCCGGTCTTCAGATTGTACTCCCATGGTTCCGTCCAGGACGTCACCCGCTGCACGGGGAAATCCGCCGGGATTCGAATGCTGACAACGGTCCTGTCGCAGGGCGCGGCGATGGCCGGAAGAGCAAACAGCAACAGCAAAAAAACAACAGGAACTCGACTTCTTGTCATGACTCCTCCACTCCCCCTCAATGCTCCGATTTCTCTGTTTACAGGCTCTTCTCAATCAGCAGCACCATTCGGTCAAACTCCGACTCATCGTAATCGGAGGATTCAAAGAGCACCTTTCCATCCGGACCCACCAGGAAAAGCCTGGGGATGTAGGCATCCGCATACTTCGAGTAGATCCTCCGGTCCGGGTCGGCGCCGACAGGAAAACTCAATCCCATCTCTGCAACGAAAGGACCGAGTTTCTCGGGGCTCTCCTCCCGTCCGATCGCCAGAATTCGGAAAGCAGGACCCTTGAATTCCTGCCAGACGTCCTTTTCAAGATGAGGCAGTTCTTCCCGACAGGGCGGGCACCAGGTTGCAAAAAAAGAGATCAGGACGAGCCGGCCCCGGGCGCCTGAAAGCGAGAATTCTTCCCCTGAGAGAGTCGTGATACTGAAATCCGGCGCCAAGTCCCCGACGTGAACCCGTGTCGCTTCCTCAGGCGTCGGCCCGTCATTCCTTTTCCGGGAACATCCGGGGAGCACGAGAATCGAGAGAAGAACGGAGATCAGGATAATTCTTCTTCGCATCGCTTTTTCCCTCAAGGCGCCGCCCTTGTTGAGCGGCACATATGGATTCTCATGGATAGACTTTCTCAAAAGAGCTCAAGCGCATCGACATCGCCCTTGCCCGAACGCAAGAGTTCGGCCTCTCCGGAACTGAAGTCGACAACGGTCGATGGGTTATTTTCCAGCACACCCCCATCGACAATGAGATCCAGGGAGGAGCCATACAGATCGTCGATGCTGTGCGGATCCACCAGGTATTCATCCTCCGGAGTCTGGACCGAGGTCGTGACCAGCGGCTCCCCGAATTCCTTCAGAATCGCAAGGCAGATCTGATTATCCGGCATCCGAACACCGATTGTCTTCCGCTTCCTCAACATGATCTTCGGAACTTCCTGCGAACTCTGAAAAATGAAGGTATAGCCCCCGGGGAAGACCCGTTTCATCAGACGAAAGACAGGAGTACTCAGTCCCCGAGCATAACGACCGGCAGTCGCGAGATCCGGCAGCAGGATCGAGAGATGCTTCTTCGGATCGAGGTCCTTGAGTTCATAGATCTTCCGGATCGAGTCCCGGCTTGAAATCGGGCAGGCCAGGGCGTAGACCGTGTCGGTCGGCAGAGCGATCAAACCGCCACGTTGAAGAACCCGCACTGCCTGAGCCACCAGCCACGACTCGGGCTCTGAAGGATCGATGGAGAGAAAACGGTTCGCCACGGAATCGTTGTACCCTCGCCCGGCTCATGAGTCAACCGCAAGCACGGAATCGAGGGGGGTTCCGCAGACTCCGACCCCCTCTCGGATCTCGACATTGCGCCCCGGTCGTGGATAATGGGTATATGGCAAGTGAAGAACATCTGGCCCATCTTCGAAACGGCAGCTGGAATCAGTGGAGAGAGGCCCACCCGACCCTGGCGCCCGATCTCATCGGAGCAACACTGGAAGGCACAGATCTCCGGGGCCTGAATTTCTCAAAGGCTCACCTCCGCAACGCCGACCTCAGACGTGCCCGGCTTGAGGGCGCTGATTTCACACGGGCCAACCTCGAAGGCGCACAGCTCGAAGGGGCAGTTCTCAGGGGCTGTTGTCTCGACCATGCCAGACTCGATTTTCTCGACCTCAGCGGCCTGGACTTCCGGGATGCCTCATTCCAGGGCGCATCCTTCAGGGGGACGCAGCTCTCCTCGGCAATCATGCAGAATGCCGTCCTTGATCGGGCGGTGCTCGACGGCGCGATCTTCGATGAAGCTGATCTCAGTTCAGCTTCTTTTGTCGGAACATCATTCCGGGGCGCCCGGTTTCACGGAAGCATCTTGAGGAACATCAATGCCGAATCCGCGATCATCGACGGCGTCGAGTTCATCGGGGTTCACCTCGAAGGCGCCAGGCTTTCCAAGGCGCAGGCGGACAACGCTCAGTTCCGGGGCGCCTCGCTTGAAGGCGCCGAATTCAAAGAGGCAACCTTACGCTCGGCCAATTTTCACCAGGCGAATCTCAGCGGTGTCAAGCTTGATCGGGCCCAGTGCGAAGGGGCCAGTTTCTCCCATGCCGATCTTTCCGAAGCCAGCATCGTCGGTGCGAATCTCAGCAGCGCGGACCTTCGCAACGCAACCCTGCTCCACACCAGGATTGCGGACTGTCAACTCGACAGCGCCCAACTCATCGAGGTTGACTTCCGCTCCCCGAAGCTGGGTAAAATTTCTTTCAACGGGGCCCACCTCAAGAAGGCCGTCTTCACCGGCTGTCAGCTCCGCGCCGTATCCTTCCGGGACGCCCGCGTTGAGGATGCCGACTTCAGAAAGGCTAACCTGGAGAGCGCCGACTTCCGGCGAGCCGACTTGACCGGCGCCCGTTTCCGTCATGCCAATCTTAAGAAGGCCAACCTGGAGGGCGCCCAATGCGCCTCGGCGGATCTCTCGGGAACGAATCTCATTCTTGCCCGCGCCACGGACGCCAATTTCTGTGGAACGGATTTCCGTTTTGCGGATGCGGTCGGGATCAACTTCACGTCCAGCGATCTCAGCTGGGCCGATCTCCGGAATGCCGATTTTTCAAAAGCATCCTTCAACTCCGCGAAGCTCTGGGGGGCCCGGATCGGAAAGACCGCAATGCCGGCCTCCATGTTTCACTGGAAGATCATTCTGTCGATTACCGGTGTCTGGCACCGGCTCAACAGAAAAGCCGACAAGAAAAAGATCCAGAGGGAACGAAAAAGGGTTCGGGAGGTCGCCGAACTCGTCCGGGAACGAGAAAGTAAGAGACGTCAGAGATAAATATCGGGTTCCGCTATACTCATTCGGCGGAATGACCGCCGGGAAGGAATGAATATGCAGTTTTCAAATGTTGAAGAAATCCTCGACTACGCCATTGAACGTGAAGAAATGACGGCAAAGATGTACCACGATCTTGCGACAACCGTCGAGCGCCCGGGTATGAAGGAGGCCTTTCTCGAATTTGCCGCCGAGGAAGGGCGACACAAGGCCCGTTTGATGAAGATCAAGGCGGGCGACATGCCGGCTGTTTCCTATGAGAAGGTCGCCAACCTGGAAATCGGCGAGCACCTCGTTCAACCGGAAATCTCGAAGAACATGAACTTCCAGGAGGTTCTGGCCTTTGCCATCAAGAGCGAGAAGGTCGCCTACGATCTCTATATCCGCCTGGCCGCCGCCTCGACCGACGCCGGTCTGACAGATGTCTTCCGCAGTCTTGCCCAGGAGGAGGCAAAGCACAAACTCCGCTTCGAACAGGAGTACGAGGACAAGGTTCTCGAGGGCGTGTAGGAGGATCTCGGAAAGAGGGGGCCGGAACAGGAGCCCCAACCGGAGCCGCCAGCCGGAACCGAATCCGGAGCCGGATCGGCCGTGGCTTCCCGGCTGGAACAGGTGGAGCGTCCATTGCGCCCGAGACTGCCGCTGATTCTGACCCTGCCGCTGTCGCTGGGCCTGTTTCTGGAGCCAGAGCGGGAGCCGGGGCCGGAGCGGGAGCCGGAGCAGGAGCAGGTGGGGTCGTGGTTCTTTGAGCGGAATACGTGGACCGAGCACAACCTTGGTATCCCGAGCCGGAGCAGGGAAGTCGTGGCAGAAACCGATGCGGTCGTGGGATGTTCCTACCACTTCGAGTGTGATTCTACCGGCTCAGTTTCGCCTCTCGGGCGCGGCATCCGGCTCCGGAATCGGTTCCAGCTCGCCGCTCCGGTTGGCGGCCTCCGATGGGGGCTTCAGTCGGAAGGCCCGGGCCGCTCCGGAAAATCGGCAGCTCGACAGCCAAGGTAGATCACCGGGGAGCGAGGTATTTGCTGCCTGATCGAGTCTCAGAAGAACTCGAAGCACTGAAAACCCTGACTTGGGGTCTCCGACCCTCCGGAAACCCTGTTCTCTATTCGCTTCTCCGGCCTTCGAATGACCGGCTCCCGGGCGAGGTGACCTGAGTCTCAAGGAGCGCCGAGAAACACGGCGCCTTCCCTTCCATCCTAAGGTGATCGTGGTCGAAGAAAGGTGGCCGGCCCCGTGCCGGCCGAAAGACAGTAAGCCCGGAGGGCTTTCCAATTATTCTTCAGCCGCTGGATGGTCTGCATCGGCCACGCCCGCCCACCCAAGACAAAGCAGCGAAGGAAGAGAAGCCGGCTGAGACCGGCTGAGAGCTGGAGTTCCGGCCCGCTCCCATGCCTCGGGGCGAAGAGGCTCGGTGAAGCCGGACTCCTTCCGAGGCGGAATCGATCATTTCGAGGATCCCGGGCTTTCATTCGTCGGTTTCGCCGCCCGAAAACGCCCGGATGGAGTTATTGCGGGGGACAGCCGCCCGCGAGGCAGACCCAGGACCGATGGCCCGCTCCCCGCGATCTCCGCGACCCCCGCGTGAAAAATGCCTTCTGCCTTCTCCGCCCCCTCTTTGCGTCCTTGGCGTACTTTGCGAGAAATTGTCCCTTCTTCTTTGGGTGCGTGGCGTGTTCTGGGGTCGCCGGTCCTTCTATCTACTCACGAAGAGTGAGGACCGCTGATTGATGTCTTTGCTGGAGGAGAGCTCGTTCTCCGACAGTGGAGCTTCTATCAGTGTTGACTGCGAAGCAGGCTCAGGACCGACGA
>JANTFG010000102.1 GCA_024763555.1 Thermoanaerobaculales bacterium | reverse complement strand
TCGGGCTCAATCTGGAAATACTCAACGTAGGCAAGGCTACGCCTCCGATTTCCCTCAATCGCCCAATCCAAATCTGAAGCACATCTGGGCGCGCAAAGCAGGGAGTAATTTTTGCGCGGACCCTGAGTTCCATACAACAAAAAGCCGGCGAAGTCCGCCGGCTTTTTGGTTTTGATTGATCAGAAATCAGCGGCGTCCGCGATCTCCCCGGTCACGAGATCCCCGGTCGCGGGACCCGCGATCCCGCCCACCACGGCTGTCACGGTCTCTGCGCCCGTCTCGCCGGTCGCGGCCTCCGGGGCGGCCCTCACGACGCAGTGGATCGCGGGCGGGTACGTCCTCGCCCCGCTCGCGGGCCTCATCTTCGAGAATGACGCGGCGGGAGAGCTTGATGCGATCATTGGAATCGATGTCGATAATCCGCACCTTCATCGTGTCGCCTTCATTGACGACGTCGCGGATATCGGGGATTCGTTCCATCGAAATCTCCGAGATATGAACCAGGCCGTCCTGGTTCGGAAGGATCTCGACGAAGGCGCCATAAGGCTCGATCCTCTTGACCGTACCCTCAAACTCCTCACCGATCTCGGGAACCTTGGTCAGGCCCTCGATCATCGCAATGGCTTTCTCGGCGGCCTGCTCGGAACTCGTCGCGATCTGCACGGTTCCGTCATCCTCGACGTTGATCTTGGCGCCGGTCTGCTCGACGATGGAGCGGATGGTCTTGCCGCCGGGGCCGATGACGTTGCGGATCTGGTCGACGGGAACTTTGATCGAGAAGATTCTCGGTGCGTAGCGGGAAACTTCCGGACGTCCCTCGGAAATGGCGCCGGCCATCTTCTCCAGGAGTTCCAGCCGGCCCTTACGGGCCTGCTCCAGGGCCTGGGCGAGGATCTCGCGGGGCAGCCCGGAGATCTTGATATCCATTTGGAGGGCGGTGATGCCTTCAGTTGTTCCGGTGACCTTGAAATCCATGTCGCCGTAGTGGTCTTCCTGGCCGGCGATATCGGTCAGGACGGCATGGCGCTCGCCATCGGAAACCAAGCCCATGGCGATGCCGGCAACTGCGGTCGAAAGGGGTGCGCCGGCGTCCATCAGGGACATGGATCCGCCGCAGACCGAGGCCATTGAGGAGGAGCCGTTGCTCTCCATGATGTCGGAGACGATCCGCATGGTGTAGGGGAAGCTCTCCTCGTCGGGAATGACCGGAATCAGGGCGCGTCGTGCCAGGTTGCCATGGCCGATTTCACGCCGTCCGGCGCCGCGAAGGAAGCGGGCTTCGCCCACCGAAAAGGGCGGGAAGTTGTAGTGGAGCATGAAACGCTCCTTGTGCTCGCCCTGAAAGCCTTCGACGAGCTGACGGTCCTCGGAAGTCCCAAGGGTACAGGTCACGATGGCCTGGGTTTCACCGCGGGTAAACAGCGCCGATCCATGGGCGCGGGGCAGGAAGCCCGCCTCGACGGCAACCGGTCGGATCTGATCGAAAGCGCGACCATCGAGGCGTTTCTGTTCCCCGAGGATGGTCTCGCGGGTGATCTCCTTGACCATGTTGCGGAAGATGCCCTTGACCCATGGGGTCTTCTCCTCGGCATCTTCCGGGGCGAGGGCATTGATGGCCTGTTCGCGGATGGCGTTGATCGCGTCCTTCTGCTCGAATTTTCCTTTGACGTGCATCGCCTCGCTCAGAGGGCCGTGCCACTGAGAACGGATACTCTGCTCGAAGTCCTCCGGCCAGGGATTGGGCTCAGGGACGAATTCCCGCTTGACGATCCCCCGCTCGGCGACGATCTCCCGCTGGAGGGCGACGAGGCGTTTGATTTCCCCATGACCCGCTTCGAGGGCGTCGAGGATGACGGACTCGGGGAGGATGTTTGCGCCGCACTCCACCATGCAGATGGCGTCTTCGGTTCCGGAGATGACGAGATCGAGGTCGGATTCCTTCCGCTCCTCGTAGGTCGGGAAGAAGACGAACTCGCCGTCGATCCGGCCGACCCGCACACCGGCAAGGGGCGTGTTGTAGGGAATCGACTCGGCAAGCATCAGGGAAAGGGAGGCGCCGGTGATGGCCAGCACATCCGGATCATACTCGTCGTCCGCGGAAAGAACCCATCCGATGACCTGAGTTTCAGTGTGATATCCATCGGGGAACTGGGGCCGGAGGCCGCGGTCGATGACCCGGCAGGTCAGTGTTTCCTTTTCCGAGGGGCGTCCTTCGCGCTTGAAGAAGCCGCCCGGAATCCTTCCTCCGGCGGAGGTGTTTTCGCGGTAGTCGACGGTCAGGGGGAGGAAATCGGCGCCCGCCCGGGCTTCGTCCGCCCCGCAGGCTGTAACCAGGATCATGGTGTCTCCAAGCCGGACGACGACGGATCCGGCCGCCTGCTTGGCAATTTTCCCGATCTCAAAATTGAGGTTTCTGTTACCGATTTCGATGTCTTTTTGTGTGATCTTCATCTTTCTTCCAATCTCGAAAATATTTCTCGCCTGTTTTCAAAGACGGCCGCCCCCGCGGGCGGCCGTGGATGGTGTGTTCTGCCTGTTTCGCCGAAGCGGGGTCAGGCCGGACCCTCAGCCACGGAGCCCGAGTCTCTCGATCAGACTGCGGTAGCGGCTGATGTCTTTCTGTTTGAGGTAGTCCAGGAGACGGCGCCGGCGACCGACCAGCCGAAGCAGACCGCGACGGGAATGGTGGTCTTTCTTGAAGCTCTTGAAATGCTCGGTCAGGTACTGGATGCGGCGGGTCAAAAGGGCAACCTGGACCTCCGGCGAACCGGTGTCCTGGGGGTGAGTCTTAAACTCATCGATAATTGTTTCTTTCTGGGCGTCAAAATGACTCATCGAGTCCTCCATTGTCCTCCGGTGGCGAGGAGGCGTGCCAACAATAACAGGAATCGGCTCGAAGCGCAATGAGTTGGAGGGTGTCTCGATTCCGCAGATCCGGAATCGGCCCGAAGATGATCTGTTCCGGGAGTATGATGAGTGGGGATGGGAGCTGCGAGTGTGTTCCGGAGTGCATCCTCGGTGAAGGGGAGAACCGAGGGCGCCTGTGAAGGAAGTGGAGACGGAGGATTTATGAAGATCGTGATGACGGGCTCAAGTGGCTTCGTCGGGACGGCCCTGCGGAAGGCTCTTGGAGACTGTGTCAGGCTCGGACGGCATGATGATGTCGGCTCCCTGAGGGAAAAGCTGGAGGGTGTGGAGGTTGTTATCAACCTGGCCGGCGCTCCGATTCTGAGGCGCTGGAGCGAGAGTTACAAGAAGGTCCTGATGGAAAGCCGGCTTGAAACGACCGGGCGCCTGGTTGAAGCGATGAAGGGGAGTGACGTCAGGCTCCTGATTTCGACATCGGCGGTCGGGATCTACCCGGATGGAGTGGCCTGCGATGAATCGTGCGGGGCACTCGCGCAGGATTTTCTCGGCGGGCTCGCAAAGCGCTGGGAAGAGGCGGCGCTCGCAGCTGCCTTTCCCACAGCCATTCTCCGTCTCGGCGTTGTCCTCGGCAAGGAAGGGGGCGCGCTTGGGAAGATGCTGCCACCTTTCAAGCTTGGGCTCGGGGGCAACATCGGCGACGGACGCATGATGACGAGTTGGGTCGATCTCGATGATCTGATCTCAATGTACCGCTTCATCATCGAAGAGAAGCTCGAGGGCGTTTTCAACGCGGTTTCTCCCAATCCGGTCACGAACGCAGTGTTCACCAGGGCTTTGGGCAAGGTCCTTCACAGGCCGACGCTCTTTCCTGTTCCCGTGACGGTCCTCAAACTCATCTACGGAGACGCGGCCTCTGTCCTCACGGGCTCGAAGGAGGTCTACCCGAGGGAGCTGATGGAAGCTGGTTTCAGCTTTCGATACCCGAGCATCGAGACCTCGCTCGAGCATATTCTTCGGGATTGAGGGAGGGGTTGTAGTCCACAAGGGTCGGGTGGTTCCGGCTTGCGCCCGGGCAGGGGTCGGACTAGGCTGGATCTATGATGGCATCATTTGACTCGCAGGCGAAACTGGGACTTTCCAGCCGCTATGGCATGGGAACCGAGGAATTTTCCTCCCTGATGAAACGGAGGGTGCTCGAGGTGCTGGTCGTGGCCTCCCGTTACGACACCTTCGTCCTCGAGGAAGACGGGCAGTTGACGGAGCTGCTGTTTGAGGAATATCGAAACCTTGACCTCAACCTTCGCTATGTCCCCCGCTTTACCCGGGCCAGCCGGACGGAGGAGGCCTTTAGCCTTCTGGAACGCCGCGAATTCGACATGGTCGTCACCTCGCCAAGGCTTGGTGACTCCAGCCTGACGGAGTTCGTCGATGAACTGGGCGAGCGATTCCCGGAAATACCGGTTGCGCTTCTGGCCGCGCATCAGTGGGATCTCGAAGAGGCTGCCGATCTGAGAAAGTCGGGCGCCCTGGACCTGGTTTTTCTGTGGCAGGGTGACGTCAAGTCGCTCTTCGCACTGATTAAACAGGCGGAGGATCGGTGGAATGCGGAATATGACATTCTCTCCGGGGGTGTGCAGGCCATCATCCTGGTCGAGGACGAGGTGCCCTTCTATTCAAGTCTTCTGCCCCAGATCTATGCCGAAGTCACCAGCCAGACCAATCGCCTGATGGCCGAGGGACTCAACCTCTCGCATCGGCTGCTTCGGATCCGGGCTCGACCCAAGATTCTGCTGGCTCAGAGCGAGGAGGAGGCCTGGGAACTCTATCAGCGCTTCGGAGAGAATGTCCTCGGTCTGATTTCGGATGTCGGATTTCCCAGCGCGGGACGCTTGGATCCGGAAGCCGGAATTCGGCTGGCCTCACGTGTCCGGGAGATCGATCCACACCTGCCCATCCTTCTTCAGTCCGTCGAGGAACGCTTTGCCGGATCGGCGGCGGATCTCAGCGCCCTCTTTCTCAATAAGAGGAGTCCGGATTTGCTGGAGGGAATCCGGAGCTTCATTCGCGATGAATTCGGTTTCGGCGATTTTATCTTCAGGCTGGAGGACGGCAGGGAGATCGCACGGGTGAGCGATCTCAGGGAGATGCTGCGCGTTCTCCCTGAGATCCCCGTTGAGAGCCTGATGTTTCATGCCGGACTCAACCACTTCTCGGCCTGGCTCAAGGCGAGGACCGAGTTCGAGCTGGCCTCCCTCTTCCGTTCCAAGAAGGCTACGGAATTTGCCGACGGGGAGGAACTCCGCTCCTTTCTTCTCTCCTCCCTGACCCAGTATCTCCGTCAGATCCGATCGCATGTCACGACAGATTTCGACGCGGACCGCTTCGATGAGTTCTCAGCCTTCGCCAAGATCGGTTCCGGCTCGCTCGGCGGAAAGGGCCGGGGCCTGGCATTCATGCACAAGGTTCTGGCCTATGACGAGATTCGGATGCCGGGCGTCGAGATCGCCATTCCGCAGACGGTGGCTCTGGCTTCCGACGTTTTCGAGGAATACCTCGAGGAGAACGGATTGCGATCCATCGTCCAGGAGGCCGAGGGGCTGGCAGACGGGGAGATCCTCGATCGTTTCCGCGCCGGACGATTCGGCCACGAGATCCGCAGCAGCCTTGGGCGTTTTCTCGAGATTGTCAGAGAGCCGCTGGCGGTGAGATCCTCCAGCCTCCTTGAGGATTCCCTCTACCAGCCCTTCGCCGGGGTCTACGCAACGATCATGCTGCCCAATAACCATGCCTCCTTGGATGTGCGCCTGGCCCAGCTGCTGGAGGCGGTCAAGGTCGTCTACGCCTCGACCTTTTTTGAGGGAGCGAGGAACTACCTGGAGAGTACGCCCTACCGGGTCGAGGAAGAGCGCATGGCCGTTCTGATCCAACGCCTGGTCGGCAAGCGTTTCGGGACACGTTTCTATCCGACATTCTCGGGAACGGCGGCGAGCTACAATTTCTATCCCTTCGGCGGCGCGCAGGCCGAAGATGGAGTCGCCCAGGTGGCGCTCGGGCTGGGAAAGGCCGTTGCGGAGGGCTTCGAGGCCCTTCGTTTTTCGCCGAAACACCCTCATATCCAGCCGCAGATGTCGGCCGTCAAGGATGTGCTACGGAATGCCCAGAGACGTTTCTATGCCCTGGATATGTCCAGGGACGACAATATTCCCGGGCTGAAAATAGACGCAAATCTCTTGCGGCTGGAGACGATCGCGGCGATCAGCGACGGCGCGGTCAACCCCATTCTCTCGACCTACAGAAGGCAGGATGACGCCATCTCATCTGGCTACGACAGCGGCGGTGCGCCCCTGGTGACCTTTGCGCCGATCCTCAAGGGGCGGCCCTTCGATCTGCCGAAGCTCCTGGACAGGCTGATGTCGCTCTGCGAGGAGGGTATCGGGTCTCCTGCCGAAATGGAGTTTGCCGTGCAGCTCAAACCCGGATTGTGGTCCGAGCAGGTTTTCCATGTTCTGCAGGTACGTCCCCTCGTGATCGAGGCGATTGACGAGGATGTGAGGCTGGCGGAGAACGATCTGGAGCAGGCCCTGGTTCACTCCCAGCTGGCTCTCGGTCACGGGCGCCGGGAGACCCTGCGCGACTGCGTCCTGGTTGATCCGGAGAATATGGACCGGGCCATGACCACGGCGGTTGCGGAGGCCATCGAGGTTTTCAACAGGAAGCTGAAGGACGAGGGACGGCGTTATCTCCTGATCGGTCCCGGGCGATGGGGTTCCAGGGATCCGTGGCTTGGAATTCCGGTCAACTGGGGTCAGATCTCAGGCGCCCGAGCCATCGTCGAGACGGATTTTTCCGATCTCAAGGTCGAGCCCTCTTTTGGATCCCACTTTTTCCATAACCTGACCTGTTTTGGGGTCGCCTTTTTTGCCGTTCATGAGGTCGAAGGGAAGAGTTCGATCCGCTGGGACTGGTTCCGCCGACAGGAGGCAATTGAGGAGGCCCTGGACGGCGCTGTACGGCTGATTCGTTTCAAGCAGCCTCTTCAGGTTCTGGTCGATGGAGAGAACGGGCGGGGCGTGATTTTAGAGGGCGAAGAGCCCTGATGGAGAGAATGTCGGCACCCTGGCAGATCGTGACCCTGACCGGTGAATCCCTGCTCTATCGAGAGAGCCGGGACACGATGATGTTATTTGGTCGTGGCCCCCGCCTTGGCCCGGGGGCATCGGCACAGCGCATGGAAGGGGTCTTGAGTGAATTGGAGGGCGTCAGAGCCCTGCGTTTCGGGCGGCAGATTCACGGAAATCTCATCGCCTCATTGAGCGAGGAGCCGGGCCAACCCTTCGAGGGAGTCGCCGAGATCGGTCGATGTGACGGATTGATTTCCGACACACCAGGTCTCAGCCTTGCCCTGTGGACTGCGGACTGCGTGCCGGTGCTTTTTTCCGGCGGTGGCGTTGTGGCGGCGATTCACGCGGGCTGGAGAGGGATTGCGGCGGGAATTCATCTCCGGGCTGTACGTCGCTTTCTCATCGAATACGGAGTGCCGGCTTCGGGACTCAGGGTCGTGCTCGGACCCGCGGTCGGACCCTGCCACTACGAAGTGGGCGAGGAGGTCATCGAGGCGCTGGGAGAGGAAGGAGTGCATCGGGAGCACTGGCTTGATGGACAAAGGGTCGATCTGCGCGCTTTCCTGCGGAAGAGTTTCGAAGGCCTCGGGATCGATCGGGAGGCCATCGAGATTGTGGGGCCCTGCACGGCCTGTGACGAGGCTTATGCGTCCTACAGGCGGGATGGAGCGCGGGCCGGGAGGCAGTTTTCACTGGTTGCGCTGGCCCGTCGGGCCGACCGGCGACCGTGACGGCAATCGGCGACAGCCAACAGGGACTGGGACGGCGACGGTTTCGGTCACGGAAGCGGCGTCGGCAATCCGGGACCGCGTCGGTGAACGGGAGCTGCGATTGCGACGGCGACGGTTTCGGACTCGGTTTCGGTCACGGTGACGGACTCGGTTGCTGTCAAGGGCCGCCGAGCCGGGAGTCGGTGATCCCCCTCGGAATGGAATCCCGGGGCCGCACAGCCGGCCGCATCGGACTCTGATACCATCGATTCATGAAGGGCGCCGGGGTTTTTCTGAAAGTGGCTCATGTCGCCCTGCTTCTGTTGCTTCCACTCTCTTCGGTGGCCTCCGCCCAGCGATTGAGTTTTATCGGGGTCGCGCTGGACAGCGAGACACGGGAAGCGGATCGGAAGCTGGAAGACTATCTCCACCGGCGCGCCGGGGTTGACTTTTCCCCAGAGGAGCTTGAGTACGGTCAGGTCATCGATCGCGTGGCGAACTGGAAGGACGGCGAGGGTTTTTATCTCGCCCGCTTGACGCCCTATGTGTATGTTGCTGCGGAGATGCTTGGTGCGAGATTCGAGACCCTTGCGACCTATGAGGGCGCCGTGAGTCACCGCAGAACATACAGCTCCTACTTCGTCGTCAACAGGAATAATTTCCCCGCACAACCCGATCTTGAGGATTTTCTCCATTTTCTGTCCACCTCCTCCCGCCGCCCCAGGTTCATCTACCACAGCAGGTTTTCGACTTCGAGCTATTTTCTGCCTTCGCTGTTCCTGCGGGAGCATTCGATCTACAGCATGGAGGATTCGACGGAATCGATGACGGCAATCAACAGCGAGCAGGTGGGCGGTGGATCTTCCACCCGCCTGGTCAAGCTTGTGGCCTCGGGGGAAGCTGATTTTGCCGCCGTGTGGGATGGGACTCGGAACAAATTCGAAAAGGGTGGTTCTCCGGGGCTTGATGAGGAATTCGGTCGTCACGTCTATTTCATTCAACTGCCGACGCGCTTGCCCAATGACCTGCTGGTCTGTTCGTCGGGCCTTGATTCAAAAACCAAGAGGGCGCTCAGGGATGCGATCGATGGAATGGGGCAGGACGAAATTGGTGTCGGTGATTTTCAGAGTTGGAGGAGTATCACTGAGGCGACGGAGGCGCGGCGAGCCCTGGCCGATCTGAAATGGAAGGCTCGGGAGCGATCTTCTCCCGTGACCGTGGATATTCAGAAAAAAGGTGAGGTCAAGGCGGTTCTGGTGGACGCCGTAGCTCAGGCCCTGCGTTTGGCCGGAACAGAACTGGTGCCCTATGACGAGGATTATCACCAGCATATCGATTTTTCCTGGACCTTGAGTTCCATCCACGATGGAGCCATCAGCCTGGAAAGCAGACTTCCGGGGACGGGTATTGACGATCAGATTTTCCGGATCAGTTTTCTCGATGAGAGTGATTTGACCCAACGGGTGGTGTCGATCATCCACTCGCGACTGCACCGGATTCGGATGGTCTGGCCCTATAGCGGTGAGATTCCGACAGTGATTCGTGATACAGCCGCGTCGCTGTCCGCGGGAGACCCGGTCAAGGTTCAGCGGATCAGCTGGATCGATCCGGATCGGAATTTCTTCCGAAGTGGTCCGATTTTTGACTCTGTCATCACAGATTCGGGGCTCTTCCGCTACCGCCTTCGGGCCTCGGATTTTCAAAAGAGTGGTTTTGATGCCATGAGCAACGTGTCCTACAGGGTTTTCCTTCTTCGCTCCAATGAAGAAAAGCCGGTGTTCAAGGTGTTGAGCGCTCTGCTTCTCGGACTCTTCGTTCTGGCGGGAATGGCGGGCATCCTGGACCTCCGCCGCCGTCCGGAGGTCGAGATGGACAGCGAAGAAACCCGGATGCTGCCGTCCTCATGAGTGCAGAGGAGATTCTTTCCGGCCTCAAGGCAGGAGATGAGATTGCTCATTATCGAATTCTCGAGTGCCTGGGCCGTGGAGGCATGGGAGAGGTCCTTCTCGCCGAGGATCAGAAACTGGGTCGGCAGGTCGCGATCAAGGTCCTCCCTCCGGAATTCGGAGAAGACAGCGAGAGGCTGGAACGCTTCCAGCGTGAGGCCAGGACGGTTGCGGCCATTAGCCACCCCAATATCGTCACGATTTATGCGGTCGAGGAATGTGAGGGCTTCCGTTTCCTGTCAATGGAAGTCATTCGCGGCGAGACCCTGAGAGAGAAGACGCCTGCTGCGGGAATGAGGATCGAGGATTTTTTCGAGATCGCCGTTCCACTGGCGGCGGCCCTGTCGGCGGCCCATGCGGGAGGAATTACGCACCGCGATCTCAAACCGGAGAACGTTATGGTCAGTGACTCCGGCATCGTCAAGGTGCTGGATTTCGGCCTGGCAAAAGTCAATGCCGACAGCAGTGTCAAACTCCTGAGTGACGCCGGTTCTTCGAAATCCCTGACGATGGAGGGTTGCCTGATGGGCACTCTGCCCTATATGTCGCCTGAGCAGGCCCGAGGGGAGGGCGTGGATCAGCGGACGGACATTTTCTCGCTGGGGATCGTGTACTTTGAAATGCTCTGTGGTCAACGTCCTTTCGAGGGAGAAACGGTGGCTGAGTTGCTGTCCTCGATCCTGCGGGATGAACCGCCGTCGCTGGTGGGAATGCGCACGGATCTGCCTCCCGGCCTGGAGGACGTCATCCGGCGTTGCCTGAAGAAGGACCGGGCAGAGCGATTTTCCTCGGCCGAAGAGCTGCTGAAGGCTCTCGAGATTCTGCAGGAGCGGCTGCAGAGTCATCCGGACCGTGGATACACGGCCCCTGTCAGCGGCGTGAGTGGGGCGGAGAAAAGCAGCGGCGTCCGCGTATTTCGAAGAGAGGGTTTCCTGTTTCATACGCGAATCGGACTGTTCCTGATCGGGGCCGCCGTTTTTGCCCTCAATTTCCTTGAGACGACGATCGAAAACGGTCTCTCAAGACCATTCCCCGGGGGCGCCGAGCTTCAGATTCAGCTGGCTGCCGCCGCGAGTTGGCTCGAAAGGGGGCTTCGTTTCGTTCATCACGATGCTGTCGGGCCGGTTGCGGTTTACGGCTGCTCAATCTCCTATTTTTTTCTATTTCCTGTGCTCCTGGCCTTTGTCGGGCTTGCTTTTCTGCTGCGACCCAGGCTTGAGCCCTTCCGCGTACTGGTGTTTTCCATCGCATTGAACTATGGCATCAGCCTGCCCTTTTTTCTGTTTTTTCCGATGCTGGAGCGATGGGCATTCCCGGATTCGGGCGCGATTCTCCTGTCGGACCTCTGGTCCTCGCGCTTGATCGAGGCCATTCGCCCGATCAGCGGTCTGGATAACTGTTTCCCAAGCGCCCACACCTCCCTGACCGTGACCATCATCGTGCTGGCCTTTCTCTATGAACTCCGGGGACGCTGGATGCTGAGTTTTCTTGGTGCGAGCGTCATCCTCTCGACCGTGATGCTGGGAATTCACTGGATTCCGGATCTTCTCTCAGGGGCGAGCGTTGCCCTGGTCAGTGTCGCCCTGGCCCGGCGCCTCAATTCCCGACTCATGAGCGTGAGAGTTCAAGCCCCGGCCTCGAGCGCAATGGCCAAGACCGGCGCGCCCTCTCCCCGGCCGCGACTGTCGGGCTGTGATCGGACTCGGGCCGCGGGCGATGTGGCGACGTCACACTTGATCCGGATGATAAAATGAAGTAAGAACAACGAAACAGGGAGGTGTCTCATGCCGACTTTTGTTCTAATGACCCGTTTGGCGCCGGAGGCGGTGAAGGATGCGGAGGTTCGCCGGGCGATGGGCCGGGCCTGGTTGCAGAAGGTCAAATCGACCTGTCCCGAAGTCGTCTGGAAGGGCCATTACGCCATCCTTGGCGCCTATGATTTCATGGACATCTACGATGCACCCTCGGTGGAGGTTGCGCACAAGGTCTCACTGATCTCCCGCGCCGAGGGGGCGGTTACGGCGGAGAGCTGGCAGGCCCTTCCCTATGAGGACTTCATGGGACTGATGGAGGAGATCGAGTAACTCTCCCGGCTGGGGCTTAGAGCCCGCGAAAAGATTAATTCCGCTTTTCGCATCCCATCTGCACCACATCTTCGGCTCGGGCTCAATCTGGAAATACTCAACGTAGGCAAGGCTACGCCTCCGCTTTCCCTCAAT
>JANTFG010000101.1 GCA_024763555.1 Thermoanaerobaculales bacterium | reverse complement strand
GGGAATCGGAGGCGTAGCCTTGCCTACGTTGAGAATTTCCAGATTGAGCCCGAGCCGAAGATGTGGTGCAGATGGGATGCGAAAAGCGGAAGTAATTATTGCGCGGGCCCTTATTGGGGAGCGCAGCTATCTCCTCTTGATTTTGATATGGACGTTCGCAACGGTGGAATTCATCAGGTGCAGGTCGAAATCCGGCCTGCCCCGACTCTTCTTGACGACCATGTCTTCCCCGCTATCCCGTTTGATCTTGAAATCATCCGGCGGGAGCTGTTTTCTGAAGGCGAGGACAGCCGCTTTGGCGACCGTGTTCTCACTCCAGCCCTCCTCCACTTCGACCCTGACCTCATAAGGCGATCCGCCCTCGGGTACGACATGAAAGACGATGACGCCGAAGGACTTGGCGCGGTGGTTGAAACAGATCCGCCACTTGTTGGAGGGGCGTGCCTCTGCTAGTGCCGCCAGCAGGAAGACGAAGAGGAAGAAAGACAGAACAACCCGTTTCCCCGTGATGGCATCCGGGTTTTTCAACAGGCCGGAATTCAAAATCTGACTCATCCTCTTCGACTCTCCTCAAGGACACCACATCATGCCTCTCTCTCATGTGTCAAGTGCATGGGACGCGAAAAAATTCCTCAGGACGATTCAAGAGGGCCGGGGATTCTGAGGAAAAGCTCCTGTCACGCTCTCCGGCGCCCTCAGGTGATGCCGACAGATCCCTGCGGCGAGGTTACAATCGCAGGATGGAGTCACGCGAGTCCACGGGGATCTTTGCTCGGGGCCAGCTCCTCTGCGATCGTTTTCGTGTATTGCGATTCATCGCCAGAGGAGGCATGGGGGAGGTCTATGAAGCAGAGGATCTCAGTCTCGGCCTCCGAGTGGCCTTGAAAACGATCCCGAAGGAGCTGGCGGAAGACCCGAAGGCTCTGGAGAGATTCAAGAGGGAAATCAAGCTCTCGCGGCAGGTGAGCCATCCCAACATCTGTCGGATTCACGACCTTTTCAGCCATACAGATACGGAAAATGGTGAGATGCGCCGTTTTCTGACGATGGAGCTTCTGGAGGGAGAATCTCTGAGTGAGAAGATTCGCCGCGCCGGGAAGATGAGTGCTTCGGAGGCGCTGCCGATCGTCCGGCAGCTGGTGGCAGGTCTGAGGGCGGCCCATGAAGCCGGTGTGATTCACCGTGATCTCAAGGCGGATAATATTTTTCTGGTGCCGGAGGAGGGCGGAGAAAGCCGGGCAGTGATCATGGATTTCGGCCTGGCGAAGAGTTTCGACAGGTCGGGAGAAGAAACGCAGACCCTGACCCGGGGCTGGGTGGGAACACCCGCCTACGTGGCGCCGGAGCAGATCCGGGGTCTTGCGCCTGAGGCAGCATCCGACATCTACTCACTGGGAATCGTCATGTATGAAATGGTCACGGGAGAACGTCCCTTCGAAGGCCCGGATCCCATTTCCACGGCGGTCCAGAGGCTTGTCGAGGACCCCTCCTCCCCCAGTGATATTGTCCCGAATCTTGATCCTGCGTGGGAGAGATGCATCCTCTGGTGCCTGAAGCGCGACCCGAAGGCTCGACCCGGGCAGGTGGAGGATGTGCTGGAAATTCTTGAAGGTCGGAAGAAAGAGCCGGGGAAGCGGTGGAGGTGGTGGGTCTATGCCTCGATTCCTCTGCTTCTTTCAATAGCATTCCTTGTGTGGTGGCAGACGATGCCGAGGGCGGCCCGACCCTCGGTCGCGATCTTGGGCTTTAATTCGCTGAATGAAGACGAGAAATCCGACTGGCTGGGGGCGGCCCTCTCGGAAATGCTCTCAACGGAACTCGCGGCACCCGGGGTTTTCCGGCTGATCCCGGCCGAGGATGTGGCGGAAGCGAGAATCGAGCTGGGGATGACGGAAGGGGACAAACTCACCGGGAAGCGCCTGGAGGAACTTTCACGAATCCTCGGAGCGGACTGGATCATGGACGGAGGCTACCTCCAGCTTCCCGGGGGGAAAGGAGATTCTCTCAGGCTGGACCTCAAGTTCCGAAGCTCGGGGAAGACGAGTTCGGTCATTGCCGTCGGCGTGCAGGGAGATGCTTCGGATCTCTTTGCCGTGCTCCGCGAGGCCGGCCGGAAGACATTTGAGGCCTTTGGTGTCTCAAGAGAAGCCGCTCCGGGAGGAAGTTCGGCGGCCTTTCCGGAAAATAAGCGCGCCCTTGCCCTCTATTCCCAGGGCGTGGACAAACTCCGGGCGTTCATGCCGATGGAGGCCCGTGAGCTGCTCGAGAAAGCCGTTGAATTGGAACCCGACTTCCCGCTGGCCCATGCCGCCTTGGCACGATGCTGGATGCGGCTCGGTTATTCGGGCAGGGCCCGGGAGGAATCCAGGATTGCATTTGAAGGCTCTGAGAAGCTTGGCCGGGAAATGCGACTCGGCATCGAGGCGCTCTTTCACGAAAACAAGGCCGAATGGGAGGAGGCCATCCGTCTCTACCGGGCCCTGTGGACCTTCTATCCGGACAATCCGGGTTACGCCTTAGAGCTGGCCGAGGCTCAGTTGTCCTCAGGTTCGGCGCAGGATGCTGCGAAGACTCTCGTTGCCATTCGGAAGGCCGGTTTTACATCGACCGATGCCCGGATCGATCTCCTGGAGGCGAAAGTCAGGAAAGCAAATTCGGACATTCACGGTCAGCGGGACCTGGCGGCCCGGGCCGCGGATGAGGCCCTGAAGTCCGGTGCGCGTCTTCTCTACGGAAGGGCGCGTCTCACGGAGGCGAAGGCCCTCTGGATCCTGGGCGAAAAAGAGGAGGCAAAAACGGCGTTGGAAGATGCCGGACGCGTTTTTGGGGACTTCGGAGACCGGCAGGGTCAGGTTGAAACCCTGGTATCCTCCGGAGTTTTCGCCAGAGATCAGGGAGAGATCTCAAATGCCGGGGAGAGATTCAGGAAAGCCGTCGAAATGGCCCGGTCCATGGGGGATCTCCGCGAGGAGTTTTCGGCTCGGCGTCTGCTGGGGGAGATCCTGCTGACCAGGGGCAAACTCGAAGATGCCGAGGCCGAATTCAAAGCTGCGGCTGAGATCAGCGGGATCCGCGGCGACCGTCAGGCGGGAGCGATCATCGCGGGACGCCTTGCCCTGATCCAGAGAAAAGGTGGGAAACTCGAGGAGGCGAGACGCTCCTACCAGAAGAGTTATCGGGAGTTGCTGGCTCTCGGTATGCGAACGGAAGCGGCTTCGGCGGCCACCAGTATCGCGATCGTCCTCCGCCTCCAGGGTCGTCCTGACGAGGCGATCGATCTGCTGAAAGAGAGTCTCCGCCTGAAACGGGAGGCCGGAGAACGAAGAGCCATGACGGTTTCTCTGGTCAATCTCGGGAATCTCGCCTTTGATCTCGGGCGGCTGGATGAGGCGGAGTCCTATTACCACCAGGCGCTGGACCTCGCCAGGGAGTTCGGGAACACCCGACACCAGGCCTACGCCCTCTTCGGGCTGGCTGAAATCGCCAGGGAAAGGAATCGGCTGGAGGAATCCCGCAGGGATCACCTGGAAGCTCTGCGTTTACGACGGAAAGCCGGGGGCGCACCGACCATCGCCGCCAGCCTGATGGCTCTGGCCCAGCTCGATGTCGATCGGAAGGATCTGCCGACCGCGAGGCGGGAGGCCGAAGAGGCACTTGGCCTCTTCAGCGAGGAGTCCTCCTCAAGTCTCAAGCAATGGGCCCGAATGACCCTGGCACGGGTCTGTATTGCCGAAGGTGATTTGAAGGGGGCGCAGGATTCCATCAAGGGGGTCATGGAGGATTTGGGGGACGGCAGTGACGAGAGCCTGCAGATGTTCTTCATGATGACGCGAGCCATGGCGGCGAGGGCCGCAGGAGATTTGAAGTTGGCCCGGAACCTCCTCGCAGAATGCCTCCAGCGTGCCGAGAACAGCCGTCAGAAGTCCGCTGAGATCGAAAGCCTGATTCGTCTTGGTCTCGTTGAAAGGGAACTGGGGCTCGGGGAGGGAGAAGAACATCTCCGAAAGGCGGAGGCCGAGGCTCGTCGCGGAGGTTTTCTCTCGCTGCTGGCGATGCTGCCTTCCGGCTCAGACTGAGGGCTTCGGCAGAGGAGGGATGGCCCGCTTCTCGAGTCGGGCAAGCAGACTGGGCCTCACTCCTCCTCCGGCCCGCTGCCGTCGCGCCGGAAACCGATCCGCTCAAATGGGTTGACGATACTGGACGCCGTATTCATCAGGTGGGCGGAAATTCTCTTGAGATAGCGGGCGTACAGTGCGATGGCCACGGCGTCGCGCGCCTCGACGCCCTCCAGTTTCCTCTCCAGAAGCTGGTACACAATGTCGTCGGCATGTTTGCCGATCCACCAGTGTTCGGACATCACCGTCGCCGCCCGCTCCGTATCGGACTCCGGAATGGCCTCGATCAGGGCATCGAAGGCCCGCTTGACGGTATCCTCCATGCGGCTGATATCCTCTTCAAAAACATTGCAGTCGAGGCGGGCGGGGTGGCGAAGGGTCAAATCGACGATATTCTTGGTGTAGTCGCCGATGCGTTCGATATCGATGACGATACTGACCAGGATCAATCCGGCGCTGAGGTCGGTTCCGCTGGAAACCGCCATGTGAGTCAGCACCTTTCGGCGGACCTCCATCTCAAAGGCATTGATCTTCCGATCGGCGGCATAGATATCCATAGACAGGCGTGAATCATCGCTGTGGCGCAGCGACTGGACGGCGACATGAAACATGTCCCGATCCAGCTGGAGCATCTCAGCCGACTGCTCGAAGGCCTGTGCCAGGAGGTTGTTTTTCCGGAAAGCTTCTATCAGTTCACGTAGCATAATTCACCCCAGGAAAAAGATGACGATGCCGGGGATGGCATAGAACACCAGCAGGATATAGAGGACGGCCAGCCAGCGATGCGCCGTCGCGATCGAGGTCAGTCCCCGGGCCAGCTTCATGGGAATTCTCCGAATGGCCGGAATCGGCCAGACAATGAGAATCCCCAAAACATTAAAGAGCAGATGGGCAAAGGAGACCGCGACCGCGGTCTGGTCGCCGAGTGAAAGCGCCGCCAGGATCGCAGTGATGGTCGTCCCGACATTGGCGCCGAGGGTATAGGGAAAAATCTGTTCCAGTGTCAGGATTCCGGCGCCTGCCAGAGGTACGACGAGAGATGTCGTGATGCTCGAGGACTGGACCATCACCGTCAGGATGACGCCGAGCCCCATCGCCCTGGCTGCGTTCTTGAAGATCACCGTATCGAAGACGGCTTCCACTCTGTCAATGACCAGGATCTTCAGAATCTTCACCAGGTATCGAAGGGCCACGAAGAGCAGGACCAGCGAGAGAATCAGGATCGGCCAGGGTTTCTTGTTCAGAAGATCAATGAGGAAATGGATCGTCGGCTTGGTGATCAGCTTAATCGGGCTGGCGAATTTGAGGCCGCCGAGATGGGCGTATTCCGAAGCGAGGTGGTCGGACAGAAAACCCAGGATGTTGAAATAGTACTGGAGTGGAAAAAGAATGAGAACGGCCATCAGGTTGAAGAAATCGTGAATGGTCGAGGCGGAATAGGCCCTCTTGAACTCAACACTTCGGGTGATATGGCCCAGGCTGACCAGGATATTGGTCACCGAGGTCCCGATATTGGCGCCCATGACGACGTAGATGGCCGTCTGGAAAGGCATGGTCCCGGCCGCGACCAGGCCTACGACAATTGATGTGGTCGTCGATGAGGACTGGATCAGCGCCGTGGCCAGTACCCCGCCGAAAAGAGCCACCAGCGGATTATTGGAAGACTCGATCAGCTGATGGGCGAAGCCCTTTCCGAAGAATTTAAAGGAGGCGCCCAAGAGGCCGATGCTGACGAGAAAGGCATAGACGAGGGCAATGAGCCCAGCAACCAGGAGAGCCGTTTTCCAGCGTTGAGGAATGCCCGGTTCTCGAACTTCACCTTGAACCATTTGGATAAGTCTCCTCCCGCACAAGAGGCGCTTCACTCGGCGCTCAGTTCCGCCGCCACCATAGCTCAGATCTTTTCATCCGCCAAGTGGCAAGAGACCGGAACGACTGCATCGCATTCCCGGGCCCTGTATGAAAACGCCGAGGTCACCAGGGCCTCACCGGAGGGAGAACGGGAAAGGGGGAGTGGATGCAGGTCAAATCAATGCTCTGATCAGACCTCCGGGTCTTCTGTTCTTCGATTAACGGCGAGGGGGAGGCTTCGACACCACGCGATGACAAGAGTTGAGATGTGGGGCCTCTCAGGAAAAGGGGGTAGAATATTCAGATGAGAACCCTGCTGAAGAATTTGAGAATCGTCGAGGGGGAGAATGGGACGAGGCCATCTTCGATCCTGATCGAAGATGGGAAGATTGCCGCTATCATGTCGCCTTCAGAAGAGATCAGGGCCGATCGAGTGGAGGATCTCGGCGGAGGTCTGCTTCTTCCCGCCGCGATCGACGGGCACGTTCATTTCGACGATCCCGGATACACCCATCGGGAAGATTTTCTCTCGGGGACCCGGGCGGCGGCGGCAGGTGGGGTTGGAACGGTCGTCGATATGCCCTGTACCTCGATTCCGGAGGTGACGTCCAGGCCGGCTCTGGAGGAAAAACTCGCCGTCATCGCTCCGAAGGCTATCGTCGACTATATGCTCTGGGGAGGCATCTCGGATCAGTGCCTGAACAGGCCGGACTGGAAAGAGCGGGCCGAGGAGCTGGTGGAAGCCGGCGTGGCCGCATTCAAGACGTACCTCGTTTCCGGGATGGAGAGCTTCCGGGCCCTGGAATATCCCCAGCTCCGGGAGGTTTTCAACTGGGCTTCATCGGCAGGGATCCCGATCGGAATCCACTCCGAAGATCCCGGGATCATCGAGGCGGCCCGCAGGGGTATTGGAGGGGAGGACTCTCCCCGGGCCTACGCCCGGTCCAGGCCGGCAGCCTGCGAAGTCGAAGCTGTACGGCGCCTCATCGAGCTGGGCAGATCCTCCGGAGCCCCTTTTCACATCGTTCACCTGGCTTCGGGAGAGGCTCTTGAGCTGATTGTAGCCGCCAGAAAGCAGGGTGAGCGGATCTCGGCCGAGACCTGTCCGCACTATCTGCTTTTTGACGAGGAGGATCTGGTGAATCAGGGATCGCTGCTGAAAACCGCGCCGGTCGTCAAGTCCGGTGGAGACTCGGAGAGACTGTGGCGGGGCCTGGCTTCCGGCGAACTTTCATACGTGGCGTCGGACCACGCGGCCGCAAAGTACCCCGAAGAAAAGCAGACCGGCTCGATCTGGACTGATTACGGCGGGATCCCCGGGGTCGAGCTGCTCCTTCCAACGCTCTATTCCGAGGGCTATCGGAGGGGACGACTCTCGCTGTCCCGTTTCGTGGAGATTACCAGTACGGAACCCGCCTCATTCTTCGGAATTTCGGGCCGAAAGGGCAGGCTTGAAAGTGGATGTGACGCGGATTTCGCCCTGATCGAGGAAGAAGGGCACTGGATCGTCACGGCAGATGATTTACACAACAAGAATTGCTACACGCCGCTGGAGGGGCGACGTTTGGAAGGGCGGGTCGTCCAGACCTGGGTCAAAGGGCGGCGGGTCTTTCGGCGTCTCCCCGATGGTCGGGCGGAGTTCGGTCCCCCGGGCGGCGGTCAGTGGATCCGACGAGAGGAGTCAGCATGAAGAACACACACCTCCTGGGTCCGGGGACCGTCGTGTCCTCTTTCGGGCCTTCGCCGACGGTTGTCGAAGACGCCGGTATCCTGTGGGAGGGCGAGAGAATTCTTGAGGTCGGCGCTTTCGAGGAATTGAGTATTCGTCATTCCGGGGCCCAGCTTCTCAATGCACACGGAGGGATGATTCTGCCCGGGCTCGTCAACCTCCACCACCACTTCTACTCGGCTCTGGCGAGGGGTCTCGACCCCGGGGTCCGGATGGCAGATTTTTCAGCTATTCTCAAAGGTCTCTGGTGGAGACTCGATCGGGCCCTGGATGAGGAGGCTGTCCGACTTTCGGCGGCCCTCAGTCTCGCCGAGTGTATTCGGACCGGATGTACGACGGTATTCGATCATCATGCCTCCCCTTCCTTCATCCGGGGAAGCCTCGATCTCATCGCGGAAGAGGTGTCAAAGGCCGGTCTCAGTGCTGTTTTGTGCTACGAGATCAGTGACCGGAATTCCCATCAGGAGGCACTCAGTGGCCTTGAAGAGAACCTTGAGTTTGCAGCCTCCTGCGAAAATCATCTGCGGCTCCGAGGCCTCCTCGGTCTGCACGCCTCCTTCACGCTCAGCAAGGAGACGCTCCGAGTCCTTGTGGAGAAAAGGCCTCCGGATCTTGGTATTCACGTTCATCTCTGCGAGGATGCGGCGGATCGGAGGGAGTCTCTCCGGCAATACGGGGAGGCCCCGCTGGAGCGTTTCGATGCTCTCGGTCTGCTGGATCGAAACGCACTGCTGATCCACGGTGTCGATCTCGAGGAGGGCGAATACGAGCGCATCGGGGAGTCGGGGGCGACCCTTGTGCACAACCCGGAGTCCAATGCCAATAACGCGGTGGGCAGCCTTGATCTCGGCATCGCAAATCGGGCGGGCTGTCGACTGGGCCTCGGAACGGACGGGATGTCCTCGGCCATGCTCAGGGCTCTCAGAGCGGCTTTTCTCAATCGAAGGGCCTCGACGGCTGATCCAAGCCTCGGTTTCGAGGTGATTCCGAAGCTGCCGGCGAACAATGCGGAGCGTGCCGCGGCTGCTTTCGGGCTCGAGCAGCTGGGTCGTCTCGAAAAGGGTGCTCCGGCCGATTTCATCGTTGTCGATGCGCCTCCGCCGACCCCGCTGGATGGCGCGAACTTCTTCGGGCATTTGATCTACGGTCTCAGTGAGGCGGGATGTCGGCACACAATCGCCCGGGGTCGAATCCTTCTCAGGGATTTTCGCCACACGGAGCTTGATGTCGAGAAACTGGCGGCTGAAGCACGAGAGCTGTCCCCGGCCCTCTGGGAGAGATTCGGCGCCCTGTCCGTCGGAGATGACTGAGCTGATCGATGACGAGGACCGGGCTTCTCGGGCTTGGAAGACCGGCCTGCAGAGGGTGGCTTTGAAGGAAGTACGACGCTGGAGTGGGGGATTTTCGGAATGAAGTTCTTCCTCGACTATCGCCCGGCCTGGATTGCGCGGGTGCTGTTCTTCCTGTTGCCCGCATGCTTTCAGCTCGAAACGGTGATTCAGACCGACGCCCTTCATGGAATGATCGCCCCAGCGGACCTTGCCTTCAGTCTCGCCGGGAGGTGCTCAGCTTAGGGGCCGCGCAAAATTTCTTCCTGTTTTGCGCGCCCAGATGTGCTTCAGATTTGGATTGGGCGATTGAGGGAAATCGGAGGCGTAGCCTTGCCTACGTTGAGTATCTCCAGATTGAGCCCGAGCCGAAGATGTGGTGCAGATGGGATGCGAAAAGCGGCAATAATTTTTTCGCGGGCCCTTAATTCATATTCTGAGTACTACGGCAGAGGCAGGACTCCCGCGTAGACAATCTGCTGCGGGAACGTGCCGTTGCAGCCGTCGACCTCGGCCGGAAAGCCGGAACCGACGGCGTCGATCGTTCCGCTGAATCCCTTTCCGGAAGCGCTGAGCTTGAGCGTGTAGGTGATGGTCCCGAGATTACTTGAGCTGTAGTCGGCAACGATGCTCACACCGTTTTCCAGTTCGCTCAGGCTGGGAGATCCGTCGAGACTGGAGCCCAGGAGGAAGATCCACTTGCAGGCGGGATTGCCCTGGGTATCGACCTTGTCCCAATTGGTATAGGTCGCGTCCAGCATCGTCATCGCGCCGTTTTCGATTCTCATCTGCCCGCCGGTGGCGTAGTTCGCTGAATCGTAAAGAGAGATCTGGAATGTGCCCTCAGCATCCCCGCTCCCGCCGGAGCATTGGGCCGAGCCTTCCAGGGTTGTCGGATCGGTGGACGTATTGTCGACCTTGGAGGCGCCGATGACAGCGGCCCCGGCCGAGACGCTGACATGAAGGGCGCCGTCGTCGAAGTTTCCGCTTCCCAGCAGGGTGTTGGCCTTCTGGAGGAAGGGCTCCCAGGCTCGGAGGGTCTTTGTGGCTGCTGCGATCTCGGTCCCGCTCAGGGAGCGAAGGGAAAGGTTGACGGTCGCTCCATCATTGCCCGCGCAGCCGTAGATATTGGTGCGGAAGCTGTCGTTGAAGGCCAGGCCGACAACATCCGAGCTTCCGCCGGCGGCCGTCGCCATCTCCACCGGGACGCCCTCGAAACCCTGGCCGAAGGTCTCGCCGCCGTCTGCGCTGTAGATCCTGGAGTTAACCAGCACAGCCTGATCGGCCGTCACACGGAAGGCGCCCGAGCCCGAGGAAAGACCGAAGGCCGACAGGATGACATCTTCCAGACTGAGGGTCTCCCCCGGAGAGAGCGAGTAATCCATGTGGGCTGGTGTGCTGTTCGCATGATCACGGACGAGCCAGGAAATGCTGACTGCTGCGGTTGTGCTGCCCGGATTCAAGACGTAGAGGTCCGTGACCCAGCCGCCACCGCGACCGGCGGCGGGAACGATGATGTCCTTTCCGGTGTTCAAGGCGGCGGCCGGAGTCGCAAGGCTGAGGAGAAGCGCGCAGAGTACAAAGGCGAGACCGAGGGAATTCTTCATGATGTCCTCCAGGGTTCTAATTTTCATTCCTTTATCCTAACTCAGACTCCGCGGTCCTGAAAGATAAGTTTTGGAAAGAGGTCCCGCGCTGTGGGCTGGTCGTCAGATCCAGGTGATCCGGACCGCGGCGGAATGTCCACGAGCAGAGACTTTGTGTTTTCTGCGCTGGGTCGGTTTCGGATCCGCGTGCGCTTCGCTCTTTCGGAACATGACAATCCTCGTGATGAAGGGATCGCGGCGGGCCTGTCCGACTTGAGCTTGTGGTGCGGATGTTCCGCTCACCAGCCTGTATGAGCCGGCTCAATCTCAAGACTGTATCAAGAAACCATCAAAAACCTGTGAAATCAACGCTTTACCTTTGTTTCAATCCACGTTTCATGATAGAAGTTGATTGAGGACGAAAAGGAGGAGCAGAATCATGAAACGACATTTTTCCGGAACACTAAGCATCCTGACGGCCCTGGTGCTGGGGAGTGTTTTTCCCCTACATGGGGCGACGAGCGCGAGGCCTGATCTCAGGACGGGTGACGGGAGCCTTCGATTTGAACAGAACCAGGGGCAGACTGCCAGGTCCGTACGCTACCTGGCCCGGAGCCGGGGACAAATCATCTTTATCCGTAAGGACGGCATCAGCCTGAAACTCGCATCAGGCGCCCAATCCGTCCCGGTCGAGAGAGTGGACATTGACTTTGTCGGAGCAGCCGATGCCCCGGCGATTTCCGGTCAAAACCTTCTGTCGGGGATGACGAATATTTTTCGAGTTCAGGGAAATTCGATTCATGTGCCCGCATTCGGCGAGGTCATGATCGGAGAGCTCTGGCGGAAAACCAGTGTCCTGGTCTATGCTCGCGAAGGACGTCTGGAGTACGATTTCCGCTTGCTCCCAGGCGCCGACCCCTCGATGATCCGACTGGGAATCCGGGGAGCACAGAGCTGGAAGATCAGGGAGGACGGCGACGTCGAAGTCGTGACACCTCAAGGGCACAGGATTCTCCAGCATGCGCCGGAGGTCTACCAGCTGTGCGAGGGCCGCCGGATTCCTCTGGACGCCTCCTATTTCCGGAGCGAGAACGGGAATCTCGGACTCTCGGTTCCCGGTTTCGACAGCGAGCGGGAACTCATCATCGATCCCGTCCTGACCTGGGCCACCTATTACGGGGGCTCGGACGTCGATTCTGCCGAGGCAATTGCAGTCGATGCACAGGGAAACAGCTATTTCTGCGGAGATACCCTCTCGACTGATTT
>JANTFG010000100.1 GCA_024763555.1 Thermoanaerobaculales bacterium | reverse complement strand
CGCGGGAGCCCGCGGTGACGAGAATACGCGCCCCGATTTCACGGGCCAGCTGGATGGCCGCGGTGCCGACACCGCCGCTGCCCCCATGGACCAGGGCGGTCATTCCCTGCCGGAGACCACCGAGTTCGATAAGGTTGAGATGGGCCGTCAGGAAGGCCTCGGGAAGACCCGCGGCTTCGAGTTCCCGGAAACTCGGAGGTACCCGCATCACTGAGCCCGCGTCCACAACGACCTCGGATGCATACCCGCCTCCGGCCAGCAGGGCCATCACGCTCTCCCCGGGCTCGAAGTCTTTCACCTCCTCGCCGATTTCGGCGACACGTCCCGAGACTTCGAGACCGAGAAGCTTTGAGACACCTTCGGGTGGAGGGTACAACCCCTCTCGCTGGAGGATGTCGGCGCGGTTGATGCCCGAGGCGCAGACCTCGATCCGAAGCTCCCGGGCTCCCGGCTTCGGCGCAGGAATCTCCCGAATTTCGAGAACGCCCTCCGCTCCGATGCCGGTGCACACGATTGCCTTCATGATTTGAGTTTAGCGGAGCGGGAGTGATCCATCAGCAGGTTTCGCCGGATGATGATGGGGAGCTTGCTGCATCCGAGGCCTCGAAGAAATGCCGCCGCCTCGGGATGGGAGGTGGAGAGGCAAAGGCCCCCGGCAGGGCCGGGGCCGTCGGCCCCGGAGATTCCTACTGAAGGTCGAACTGCATCAGCTCGACGGGGACTGTGTTGAAGGCAACAGAGATCTGCAGGGTCCCTCCGTCACCAGATCCGTAGCTCATGGCCTCGATCAGGTAGGTTGTACCCGCCATGATGGGCACCCCGTGAAGAGCGGACTGACGCGACTTGCTGCAATAGGTGCTGTCATCATCGTTGCATTGGGCCGGGCTCAAGGCGGTGTAGGCGCCGCAGGAACCGGTCCATACCTCCAGGACCGTGTCGTAGGAGCTGCCGCACAGCTCGATGTCCAGGTAGCCGCTCGCAGCCGCCGTGTAGCTGTACCAGACGCTGTGGCTCTGCGTTGGCGTGTTCGTCGAACCACAGTCGGTGCTGGGATCATCGGCGGTGGTGGCTGCCGAGGTGTCGATGGTGTCGGTGAAGGGTAAGGAGTTGATCACGGTGGCGTTGGCGCAGTCGTCGTTCGCGGGAGGGGGTATGGCCGACGTGATGTCCAGGCTGTAGTCTGAGCAGTCTGGGGACGGCCATGTATCGATCTGCAGGAAATAGGTACCGGCTGATGGGAAGGTGACATCCGCCGAAGCGGAGCTTGATCCTCCAGCGTTTCCAACGCACTGTGCCCCGGACTGATCCGGACAGTTGTCGGTCACCATGAACCCGACCCAGCTTCCTCCGTTCTCAGGTGTGGCTGTGATGGGATACATTCCGGGGGTGGTGACGTTGAGCTCGTAGATGGCGTCCTCTCCGCCGTCGAAGTCCGTGGTGCAGGGGCTGTCATCGTAGTTGTGGCCCTTGCCGCAGGTCGTGCCGGTATCGTGGTAGTCGAGGTCTGCGGGAATGTTGATGGTCGGCGCCGTGGTGCAGGTCGCCCCGCCGTCCTTGGGGCCGAAACGATCGATGGTCACCGGTGGACGGACCGGCAGCGGTTTCTCCAAGGGCGGTTTAACCTGATCCTGGGCCGTCCAGCCCGGAGCCGGCAGGAACCACCCGATCAATCCAACGATCAGCGAAAACATGACAAGCTTCTTCATGACTCTCCCCTTTCGGCTTCTCATAATGAAGCATTCTGAAGTCATTTTCTAGTGGGAGCAATACACGTCCCTTTTCTGACATTAGGCTTTCGGAGCAGATCGACATCCTGAACAAAGACATGATAGCCTTCACGACAGTTTAAATACAGCAATTGCTCAAAGGGGGGCGCCGGAGTATTCCAAGGGACATTCTTGTGTTTTTGCATCTTTTTCTTCCAGGACCCAGGTTGTTGAGAGGATCACGAGAGGAGGCGTCAGATGACACAAGTGATCGAGGTTCAAGATCGAAAGCGGGGCGGCGTGGCATTTTCTAAAGAGCGTCCCCTGAAAAAACCGGCCGGAAGATCGCAGGCCCCTGCGGCTCTCTTTTTACCCCTGAAATCCGGGCTGCAGATTCCGGTTGATCAGGGTCTCAGCAGGATCTTGCTGAAGACCTCGCCTTTTGAGAGCAGGCGATGGGCCTCGTCGACCCTTTCGAAGGGCAGAATTTGATCGATGACGGGCCGGATCCGACCTCGGGCCAGAAACTCGCCGAAGTGTGCCTGGAAGCCGGAGATGAGTCGTGTCTTCTCTTCGGGGGCGAAGCCGATTATTCCGCCGATTCCGGGTCTTCATCCCTTGGTCTTTGTCCCGCAAACACCCCCGGATGGAGTTTTCGCCGGGGGCAGGACACGTATCAGAGCTGGCTCGACTTGAACGGATCATCCGGAATTTTGACGCTTGACGGCGTCTGTTGGCTCCTGTAGCCTTTGAGAAGGAGACTCAGAACATGAATCAGAATGAATTATTCCCCGATAGTCCGGCGGATGCCGGTTTGACACAATATTTTCGCCGGGCCGGGAAGAGGGGCTCCGCTTTCTTCCTCGTCGGCGCTGTTTTCACGGCGGTGCTGGAGATCGCCCGGCTCGACATCCTCCTCGAAAAGAGCCCCGGCATCACGCTGACCGGCCCGGAGGCCGTGGCGATCCTTTCGAGCCTCAAGCTCTACGAGGACACCGACGATTCGGGAGATTTTGACGCCGCGTTCGATACCCTGATCGAAACACTGGACTTGCCTTCGCCGGTCGATGGGGTTGTCGAGTTCACGATGGGGGATTTCGGAGCGCCGGTGAACGCCGGCCAGATCGGCAGCTATCTCCTCATCGCCGAGTTGACGCCGGACGCCATGGCCCAGACTGTCGACAATTTACGCCTGACCCTTTTGACGACCCGCTCCCGGCTTGAGGACGCGACCTTCGACACGCCGCTCGTGCTCCGCTCGCCGGAAGATGTACCGACCCCTTTGCTGGTGATCGAGCCCGTCCTCCTCTTCAGCGACGGCTTCGAGTCCGGTGACACGACGGTTTGGGCGGCGACTTTCGGTTTGCCCTGAGTTGGATGGCGCTTGTGGTACTCAGCCCCTCTGCCATAGAAGCAAGAGACCGGGAAGTGATCTGCCCAAATCGGATGGCAGCCGGCAAGGCCGAAGACATCCATCACAGCCGCGGGTTTGAGAGGCTCAGTTGAGCGCCTGATCCCGGATGAGGACTCCGGGAGTTTTTTCCTAATCTGACCGTCAGATTAGGTTTTTGCAAGATCCGGCTGTCCCCGGATTCCGCGGAGGCGATGGCAAATACGACGAGGCCCTCCGATCCGGCTTCGGCCCCGGATTGCTGCCCCTGCTCCCGCTCCCGCTCCGGATCCTGTCCCCGCCCCGACTCTCGGTTGCGATCCCGCTCCTGGCCCATGATGGCGATGGTCGCTGTTTCCGGGTCGAGTGGCGCCGGGCGGTGTACACTGCGCTCATGAAGAAACTCGTTCAGCGCATTCGTGAGGAAGGTCG
The DNA here is from genome assembly GCA_024763555.1 of Thermoanaerobaculales bacterium. GTDB lineage: Bacteria > Acidobacteriota > Thermoanaerobaculia > Thermoanaerobaculales > Sulfomarinibacteraceae > JANTFG01. The sequence continues at coordinate 8,433 of JANTFG010000100.1, read as the reverse complement.
CAATCTTGGAGGGGGCGTCCTCAAAGTCGATAGTTTCGTCAACCACCAGGTTGATCCCATCCTGATGGATGCCTGCGGACGGGAGTTTGCCGCCCGGTTTGAGCAGCTTCGTCCGACGAAGGTGCTGACTGCCGAGATCTCAGGGATTGCACCTGCCGTCAGCACGGGCCTTCACCTCGGGATTCCGGTGGTCTACGCTCGAAAGAAGAGACCGATCACGATGCCGGACCAGGTTCTGTTGACCCTGAGTCAGTCCCACACCAAGGGGGGAACCGTGGAACTCGTCGTGTCGCCGGAGTACCTCCGGGCCGGGGAACGGGTTCTGATCATCGATGATTTCCTCGCCAGCGGCCAGACTATCCTGGGCCTGGTGCGCCTGACCCGGGCGGGGGGCGCCGAGCTGGTTGGCATCGGTGCGCTGATCGAAAAAAGCTTCGAGGGCGGTCGGGCCGCCCTGGAACATCTCGGCGTGCAGATCGAGTCATTAGCCTGCATCAGGGCGATGGATGGAGAGACGATCGATCTCGAGGAAGTCTGATCAGGCCGCCGTCTGCCTTTTGACACCACCGTGCTTTGCAGTTGCGTCTCGCTGGTGTTGAAATCGTCGAGGATCGGCCCGATGGGGCGCCGAAAGCAGGGCCTTTTGCGTCCCCTCTTCTCTTGAGATACACTGCTGCTGATGCTTGAAGCGCTGCCCGATCTCCTGACTCGAATCGAACCTCATGCACTGATCCTTGCCCTGGCTCTTCCCCCCGTGATCCGGGTCGTGGGGCACTGGATGCCGGAGGAAGTTTTCATGGTGGCGATGGGTGTGCTGGCGGCGCGGGCGGGGAGTCTATCGGAAGCCGTACTTCTGCTTTCAGCCGTGACCCTGTCCCACTTTCTGACCGACCAGGCCCTGTTTGGCATCGGACGGTGGCTCGGACCCCGCCTGTCCCGCTTTCCAAAAATCGAGGAACGACTGGGACGTGTCATCTCCCGCCTCGAGGATTCGCCCAGTGCCCTGCTTTTCTTTATTCCGGCCCGGGTGCTCCCCCTGGGGCGCGGTGCGTGGCTCGCCGGCTGCGGCGTGCTTCGGATCGAGTGGATCCGCTTCATCGCGGTGGACCTGGTCGCGCTGCTGGTCCACCTTCTGTTCTGGTCCGGCCTGGGCTGGTGGCTGTCTTCCGATCTTGCCCGGCTGGAATACTCGGGCGATATCGCCCGCTCAGTCGCCTTCTGGCTGGCGATGACGCTGCTGCTGGTGCTGATCAGCATCAGTCTGCGAAGGAGCCTTCAACGCCACCGGAAGACATCGGCATCTCACAAAGGAAGCTGAAATCGCTGAAGAATCAGTTCCAGCGTTCTTTCCAGGCCTCCGGCTGATTTTTCAAATAGCGGTCGAAAAACTCCAGCATCATTCGGCGGTGCGCGACCCTGTTGCTCCATGAACCCGAAATGCCGTGATCCTCGCCGGGAAAGGTGACGAGTTCGACCTCCCGTCCGAGGCTTTCAAGCGCCGTATAGAGCTGCTCGCTTTCTCCCTCCGGGACGTTGACATCGGCGAGACCGTGCAGCAGGAGGATGGGCGTGTGGATCTGATCGGCGTTGTACAGCGGTGAGTTTTCGCTGAAGAGACGGCTTCGATTCCAGGGATAGGCGCCGGCTAAAGCCGTGTCTCCGTAGGTATAACCCCAGGAACCCGCGCCCCAGTAGGAGGCGATATCGGAAATACCGTACATCGAGACCGCTGCGGCGAAACGATCGCTGTGGGAGACGAGGTACTCGGTCATGAAACCGCCGTAGGAGCCTCCGTAGATTCCTACATGGCCGGCATCGACCTCGGGGTGCCGGGCTAAGAAGTGATCGAGCCCGGCCAGGATGTCGGCGGAAGCCTTCGGCCCCCAGTCGTCGACATGCTCGTCGGCGAAGGCGTCGCCGTAGCCGAGTGCGCCGCGGGGGTTGATGACGAGGACGTCATAACCATTGGCGGCGAGAAGCTGGTGCTCGGTGTCGAAACTGCGATCGGTCGGGACGGCGCCGCCGTAGTAGTAGAGGATCAAAGGGCGGTGTTCAGGATCCTCCGGCTCGAAGGCCTCATAGGACCAGGCGTCGATTTCCTCGCCTCCCGGGCCGCGAAAGCTCTCGTCTCGGGGAGGGAGGATTCCAAAGGTCTGAGCAAACTCCGCGTTCGGTCGCTCCACGGTCGTGATCGCTCCCGATTGAAGATCGAGTCTTCTCAGTTCGGGAAGCTCGGTGCGTGAGCGGGCGACGAAGGCCAGTTCCGATCCATCCGGAGCGAGTGAGACATTTCCTAAAACCTCGCAGTCTGTGGGGATTTCCGTGAACTTCCAGATGCCTTCGCCATCGTTCCCTTCCTCAAACCAGCCCAGGGCTGTCCGTGATCCGATGCTGACGCCGGCCAGGATTCCCCGGTCGAGCCAGGCGATGAACTCCGAGCGGCCCAGGCTCAGGGCCGGGGCTGATGGAGCGCTGATTCGGCGCAGTTCTCCGGTGCCGAGATCCATGAGCCAGAGCGCGCGGTTGTAGACGTTGTGTTCCCGGTGGCCCGGGCCGATCTCCTCCGGCGGTCCGATGATCGCTGCCCTCGAGCCGTCGGGCGAGGGCGCCAGCCTGGAGGGTCGGCCTTCCCAGCCTCCGCGGAAGGTGCCGAGGGTCTCATCGGCGCCCGTGCGGAGATCCAGGCGGTGAATCGCGGTTTCAAACCATGGCCTTTTGCCGAGCGGGTATGTCTCCAGGTAGAGGATGGCCTTCCCGGAGGGGAGAAATCGGACATCGTCGATGATGTGGTCTCCGGCGGGGAGCAGAAGACGCCGCGCCCCGGAGGCTGTATCGATGAGGAAGAGTTGCCGTCTGACCTGGTAGTCGCTGAGTTTTTCCCGAAGCGCTTTCCTGTGTCGGGGCGACTTCGCGTCCCTCTTTTCCTCCTTGAGGCCGGCTGAGGAGGCAATCAGCAGGTGTTTGCCGTCGGGGCTGAAGCGGGCGAAAACGAGGCCGGGTTCATTCCTGCAGAGAATGCTGCTCTCTCCTGTTGCGAGGTCGACCAGCCGGAGTTCGGTGCCCTTTTTGGAGCTTCGGGAGAGCAGAAGTCTGTTGCTCCCGGGGGCGAAACTCTCGGGGGCGGAGGAGGAGGGTCCTAAAGTGGGAAGGGGAGAGCTTCCCTCCGGAGCGAAAATCGAGACCTCGGTCGAGGTTTTGCCCTCCTGATTCCGCAGCACCAGGCTTCGTGCCAGATATGCTCCACCTGAGCTGAGGGCCAGGGGGCCGAATCGCAGGGCATTGCTGATGTCCTGGTAGGAGCTGAGCGGTCGGGGGCCTTCGGGATTCCAGCGGATTTCGGTTTCTGGCTCGGTGGACAGCGAGAGGCAGAGGCGGGAGTCCTTCATCAGGTCCAGGCGCATCAGGAGCTGATGTCGGCCGCGGATGAGATCGATTCCCTGCTTTGGGGAGTCGGACTTCTTACCGTCAAGCCAGAGTTTCTTAGAATCCGCACCCGTGATCTCGATGCTGAGACTGGTCCAGCGGCTGGTCTCGAAGTTCTCCAGAATCCAGTAGATTCCGGCAGTTTCGATTTCCCGGCAGCCCTCCTGGTCGATCGCAAGAGACCGCCACCTCAGGGGCTGAGGAAGACCGAGGTCGATGGCCTTTTCGGGATTGACCTCGGCTGGATTGAGTTCTGGAGCGAAGTCGGCCTTCGGCGCCAGGGGCCCTTTTCTGATCTCGGGCGCCCTGGGAAAGGGGCCGAGGATCTGTATGTCGGCGGGACCGGAAGCAAGAGCGGGAAGGCTCGTTGACAGAAGCAGAATCAGCGAAAGGCTCAAACGCATGATGTCCTCCGGAGAGAAAGGTAGCATGAAACGCGGCCGGGGTCGGCCTTGGGAAAGGAGTCAGTGCCATCTGAAGCTGTGTGTGTAGGGCCGGTTCGGGCTGAATCGACTCGGATCAGACGAACTCGCGCAGCAAAGGCGAAGAGTAGAAAGGAAGCTCGGGTGGCCGATACAACTGGCGCGACATATCTTTCCAATATCAGCTATCATCCCAACGGGATGTGGGAACAGATCACGCACGGCAACACGGTGTCGGACCTTCAGCATATCGAGCACGGCATGATGCGGCCGACGAAATTGGAGACCCTCGGCAATACCGGTTTTTCGACCGGCCCGATCGCCTATGACGGCGCCGGCAACATCAAGAGTATGGGCACAACCCGTTTTGCCTATGATTCGGTGAGCCGGCTGACCGGAGCCCGGCAGGATTTTTCGGACGGCGGCTGGAGAGACACCAATTTCAGCTATGACCCCTATGGGAACCTGACGGGCCGCAGCGGCTTGGACCAAACGGGCAGCTTCTCCGAGAGCTTCCCGGTGGATTTGGCGTCCAATCATTTGAGCGGGGAGTTCTACAACTACCATGGCGCCTAGGAGACCCAGTTCGGAACGGGATCCGGTTCCGTGATCGTGGAGTGGGACCCTCTCTTTGAGGAAGTTTCCACGGTGAGGGGCAACGGTAGTTCCAGGAGCTTCGCCTATGACGCCGAAGGCGAGCGTGTCATTGCCGGTGACGGTTTTGATGACACTCGCTTTTTCCTCCGGGGTCTTGACGGCAGGGTGCTTTCGGAGTTTGAGCTGATCTGAGATCAGCCGGTCTGGAAGAAGGACTACATCTACCGCGGCTCGCAGATGGTCGCGGTGGAGGATGCCGATGAGGGTCTGATGCACTTCCACCTGGATCACCTGGGCACGCCCCGGCTGATCACCGATGCCTGGGGCAACACGGTCGCAACCCACGACTACGCCCCCTTCGGCTTCGAGGTCTCCAATCCCCTGGCGGATAGCGTGACCAAGAAGTTTACGGGTCACGAACGTGACGGCGGCGACAACCCGGGTACCAAGTACGATCTTGACTCTGATCTCAAGTCGGTGACTCCGGCGGATGAGATGTGCCGAGGCCTCGAGGCTCCGGTGCATCGGGAAAACGTAGGCATACCTGGAGGTCTGTCGAGGCTTTCCGGATGTGGCCGGAGTCCGGGGAGTTGGTGCAGATCGCCGTTGGGAGTTGCCGATTTGAGGTCTCGGCATGCTCGGTACTATTCGTCCTGGCAGAGCCGGTTCCTGTCGGTCGATCCTGCCCCGGGGGATCCGAAGAATCCCCAGAGCTGGAATCGCTATGCCTATGTGCTTGGGAATCCGGTGAAGTATGTGGATCCTTTTGGGGAGATCTGGAAAATCTTTTCGAAGAGCGATGATGATATCAAGACAGTGCTTGATCAGGTAAGCCAGAAGACCGGACTGATATTGGTGGTTGAGGATGGCGCAGTCAAGGTGAAGGGTCTCAGAGCAGGGAAGGGCGGGAAAACTGCTGGGAGTGCCGCTGCGCGCTCTATCGTCCTTGAAGCGATTATCAGTGACTCCACGTTTTCTCTGAACATTGTCAGGGGAAACAAGGGAGTCGAGGCTGGCGAGGCTACGGGCTCCAAGATGACCCTGGACATGGCAGATATTGAGTCCCAAAAGTCCGATGGCCCGAATTTGATGACGTTTGACGCCGGTATGGTTACGCTTCACGAGATGTTCCACAGTGTTCGGGGGACGAAAGACATTAGTATTCTGGATCAGTTTTTTGGTTCGTCGACCGAGACGGGCGCAACTGTCGATGCAGTGAACGCCATCCGCCGTACCCTAGGTCTCCCTCTTCGTGAGCAATACAGACCGTTAACAAGCAGTGGTGACGAGCGTATGCTTGCTTTCGAGGGTGGTGTCATTTACTTCACGAACCGTTAGGGGTACGAAAATGAAATTAATGCTCTGTAGTTTTTCAGCGCTCATGATTGGATGCAGCGGTCTTGCCGGATGCAGCTCGCCACCCTCTCCAACACCTGAGGAGGCACTTCAGGCAATGGTTGTTGCGATCTCTTCCGAGATGGCAAAAGAAATACCTCAGCCGCATCAGATTCTCTTTTGCGTGGATAGCGAGACAAAGGCAGTGTATGGTTTTTTCGGTCTGGTTGATGAGGCACATCTCGAAAATGCAGCAGCCTTGGACCAGTACCTTTGTGATAACCACAAATCGATAGTTCTGGATCCGAAGAACCTACCGGAACATTCGGGGTACATAATTCGATTTCGTACCAAGGATGATGAGCCTTGTATTCCTCAAGAAGAGCGCGCGGGGGGTCCTCGGTTGACTGTTGAGTTAGCTCTTTCGAATCCCGTGGCTACGGAACTTCTGGGGAAATGGGATTTTGCTGTTTTTGGACACGCCAGGTTTTGGAGAGACAATCAGCCATTAGGTGGCTCAAGGAACTATGTTGTCGGGTTTGGGTCAGGCCTTTTGGGAGAGCATGAACCAGTGGTGCAAATGATATCGACCTCAGGGTAATGTGATCGAAAGGGGGCAGTTGCGAGGCCAGCGCTTGCGCCCACCCCAAGCCAACAAGGAAAGCCCTGCGGCCCAGCTGCCGTTTCAGCCGGCATCGAGCCGGCTTCCTTTTTCTGTCTTCATGAGGCGGCCGTTCTGCCAGACCCTTTCGGTTTCGTGTGGTGAGCGGATTATCCGGCCGGCGCCACGCCGACCAATTCCTGAAACTTGCTCTTGAGGATGAAAGTGTCCAGCACCGCCTTGACGGTGGTTTTATCCTCGTCCGAGCGGTCGGCGATACCTGGTCCGGGGCTAGTAGAACGTTTCCAAAATACCGTTGCAATCGGTCGCCGCTGCATCTCGGCCTGCAGCGTTGCGCTAACTCGCCGATGGGCACCGCATCGCCTGCGTTAGCGCGCCTTACGGGTCGGGCGCATCGACGACCTTTGTGCGACACGTTATTTCGGAAACGCTCTACTAGGAGCACCCAAAAGCTCCGGATTTCAGCAGGAGGAGGAGTGAGGTGAGGGCAGGCTTTCCGAGAGGTTGACGGTCTTGGCAGCAGGATCTTGCGGGGATCTGCTTTTCAGGGTCCCGATCAGCCAATTGCCGCCTCGCGCCTCTCCGTCTGTTTTTCCGGGCCCCGCCATCCCACCCGAAGTCAGAAGACATTTTCACGCAAAGTTCGTAAAGGTCGCAAAGAGAAGGCAGTGGCGGGCTGTCGGCACAGGGTCTGCTCCGCAGTCGATGCCGGTCGAGGCTTGACTGTCGGAGAACCATCTCCTCCAGCCAAGGCATCGATCGGCAGTCCTCTTCCCTCCGGGATCGGACAGAAGGACCGAAAGCCCCAAAGCAGAACACCCGCCCACCCGAAGGCAGAAGGCATTTTCACGCGGAGGGCCCGGAACTCCCAGGTTGTATGGCTGACGGGTCTACCTATCAGGAAGCTCTTTCCAACGCCGAACAGATCATTCAGGAGTGGATCGAGACCGCGAATCGAGAAAGTTACATTCATCGTTTTCAGCCACCCCAAACTGAAGAAGAGAACGAAAGCCATTCGGCCCTGCCGGCTTCTCAGCGGCCGCCATCAGGGCGACCACATTCTTGCCTCCCTCGGAAGTCCGGGTAGATTTATCCGGGACGTCTCAATCGGGATCAGCTCTGATCCCAACGGGATGTAGGAACAGATCACTCACGGCAACGGGGGGCCGACCCCGATCGATCGAATACTGCGCCGGGGCCGCAGGCCGGTGTTGACACATGGCCGAAACTTGACGGATAACGTTACGCGTTATATACTCAATCAGTGATCGAGAGTTTCAGATGCCGGGAGACGGAGAAGATCTTTCACCGCGAATTTTCCCGAAAGCTCCCGACGGCGATCCAGAGGGTCGCGTTTCGGAAACTTCGGATGCTGCACCGAAGCACAACGGTTGAAGACCTTCGACTTCCGCCGGGGAATCGATTGGAGGCCTTGGGCGGGGATCGAAGCGGACAGTACAGCATTCGGATCAACGCCGCCTGGCGGATCTGTTTTGAATGGCGAGATGGAAATGCCCATGGCGTCGAAATCGTGGATTACCACAGGGGGTGAGCGATGAAGAAAATCTCTCCGATCCATCCCGGAGAAATCCTGCTGGAAGAGTTCATGAAGCCGCTCGGTCTCAGTCAGAACCGGATCGGTCGTGAACTCAAGGTGTCGCCGCGCCGAATCAATGAAATCGTGCACGGCAGACGTTCCGTCACAGCCGATACCGCTCTTCGGCTGGCGAGGTTTTTCGGGAATTCGGCGGAATTCTGGCTCGGCATCCAGATGGATTACGACCTGGATGTCGCCGAAGATAAGCTCGCCGCGCGAATCCGGGAAGAAGTCCGACAGAGGGTTTCCGCGTAGCGGTGGTGCATTGGAGAAGTGACCCCGATCTGTCTCCTGAGCCCTTAGGGGCCGCGCAAAAATTACTTCCTGTTTTGCGCGCCCAGATGTGCTTCAGATTTGGATTGGGCGATTGAGGGAAAGCGGAGGCGTAGCCTTGCCTGCGTTGAGTATTTCCAGATTGAGCCCGAGCCGAAGATGTG